>JBDUAM010000611.1:0-17733 GCA_040004655.1 Chthonomonadales bacterium
CTGGGCCCTCTGCAACAAACCCGAGACGTTCGTAAAAGGGAATGACCTGAATCTGGGCGTCGAGAATCAGGCGTTCGCAATCCTGAAAACCTGCGGACATCACGAACCACATCAGGTCTCGACCAATGCCTTTTGAACGGTATTCCCTGTCAATTGCCACTCGACCGACCTTGTAAGTCTGTTCATCTTTTCGCACCAGTCGAGCCGTTCCGATGACATTGCCATCGTCTTCCGCTAAAAAATGGAGCGCCGTTTCATCATATGCATCCATCTCTTCCCATGGCGGCACCTGTTGTTCGTCGACGAAGACTCGATTTCGTAGAAGATAGCAAGCGTCCCTATCTGCATCTGATGAAATTGCCCGTATGGTAATGGCCAAAGTAATTACTCCTGTAAGAATATGACTACACGAGCCGTAAGAGTCGTGCTATAATGTTGGCGGTTTTGCCCTGGTAGCTCAGTTGGTAGAGCAACGCTCTTGTAAAGCGAAGGTCAGCGGTTCGAATCCGCTCTGGGGCCCCATTTTTCTTGATTTGCATCCATAGATTTCGTCTGGGTGGTGGCGGTTTACTCCGGCAATAACTCCAGAAATACGTCGTTGGCGATGATAAGACCTTTTCGGATAGTCGAACCAGATCACCAATTGGTTCGAGTAATCCTTCCGAAATCAGCCTGTCCAGTCGTTGAATTACGGAATCTACGTCATCCGTACCCCCGAAGACATTAAGTCGACTTGGGTCGAACCCATCAAGCATGCGTAGGCCCAACATAGCGGTTTCTGCGACGGCCATTTCGCCTATCAGCGACTCTTCTTCCAATCGATTGCGATCACCCGATGCAACCTGCTGAATGTAAGCTCCCGGTTGATTTTCCCACTTCCATCGGTATCTGTTTCGATACGAAACTGCTCCAGCCCCAAAGCCCAGATATTCGCCGTTATCCCAGTAATTCAGATTGTGTCGGCATCTGTAACCGGGTTTGGCGTAATTAGAAATTTCGTAGTGTTCGTACCCAGCCTCTCTTAGCATCGTTCGCGCAAGGTGGAACATCTCGATCTCGATGGACTCTGCTGGCAGGTCGAGCTTACCTCCCCGATGAAGTCTCTCAAAGCGCGTGCCCGGCTCTATGGTGAGACCATAGACACTTAGGTGCTGTGGAGCGAGTTCAATAGCCTGCTGCAAAGATGCCTCCCAGTTCGAGATTGTCTGGCCCGGTGTTGCAAACATCAGGTCGAGGCTAATGTTCTCGAAACCGACTGATCGAGCTGTCTGGTAAGCCGCGATTGCTTCGTCGGCTGAATGGTTACGGTCCATATTGAGCAACAGGTTGTTCAGAAAAGATTGGATGCCGATCGAGAGGCGGTTTATGCCAGCTCGTGCCATAGCTTCAAATTGATCAGCGTCGGAAGTGGATGGATTAGCTTCAGAAGATATTTCAGCATCCGGTACGATGCTGAACGTGTCTCGCAGTGCCGACAGAATATCTTCGAATTGTTCACCTGAAAGTGTAGTCGGAGTTCCACCTCCAAAGTATATTGTAGAGATTGTTGAACCAGCATCTGGCGAGGATCGGATTTCGTGGGCCAGGGCGGCCACATACGAGTTTCTGAGGTCCATGAGGCCAGAATAGGCATTGAAGTCGCAGTATGCACATTTTCGGACGCAAAAGGGGATATGGATGTAGATTGTAAGAGCTGCCATGTCTTATTCTACCTAACGCCATACGGGTGTGTTGGGTAGAATGCCTATAGCAAATTGCAAGGGGCGAAATAGTTGCGAATTCTTTATCGGGCGGATGGCGGGCACCCTATTGGCACCGGACATCTCTTTCGTGCCCTCCGAATACTCGACCGGATTACGCAGCTTGGCGGCGTCGACGTGATTCTGGCCGTTTCCGACGAAGCTGCTCCTCGCAAGATTTTGCAGAATGCCAGCTTCAAAATTGAATGGCTGCCACCCCGCACCGACCTCGAATCCATAAAGCCACATTTCAAGTTTGATTCCATCGCTAATATTGTTGAAGAATTGAGACCGGATGTTGTGGTGGTCGACATGCTTGACACAGATGCGTCTGAAATCAAGCAAATCACCGAGAAATCGATTCCCGTAGTGACTTTTGATGATCGCGGGGATGGGCGTCTTCTTACAAGTATATTGATCAATATCCTCGTAGAAGAACCGTATCCACCAGCCTTGCCCACCTCGGTTCGACTGCTGCAGGGTGGTCCTTATGTCACACTCAGCGATGAGTTTGCGGACGAATCATCCGTCCGTATAGTTCCCGAACCAGAGTTGGCCAAACGGATTCTCGTGACTATGGGCGGCGCGGATGCCGTCGGGTTGAACTGCAAAGTGGCAGAAGCTCTTGCACCGATCCGCGAAATTGAGCGAGTGGAATTTGTGGTCGGTCCTGCATTCCAGCATCAAGATCAGTTGATTGCTATTCTCGAAAAGGCGGAGTGGGAATCTAAGATATTGCGGTCCGCCCCGAGCCTTTTACCGCACTACAAGGCAGCCGAATTCGGGATTATCGCAGGCGGGCTGGCCATGTATGAAGTTTGTCGATGTGGGTTGCCATCGTTATTTGTTCCGCAGCCCATCGACCATCAGATAGAGCTGTCAGAGATTATGCGTCGAGCGGGTGCAGTTGCTTACGTTGGACCGGGAACCGAAATTACATCCAAAGATATTCGTGATTGCGTAGAATCGGTAATTGGCGATCAACTTGCAAGAACATCTATGGCCGCGAACGGAGTTGGAATAGTGGATGGTAGGGGTACCGATAGGGTAGCAGAATCCATATTGTCACTGGTTAAGGAGTAATTAGTTATGGCGCTTAGAGGCTTGATGCCGGCAATGATCACACCATTTGATGCGAATGGTAGGCTGAATCTTGGAATTATTCCGGAACTCGTGGAGTTCTACCGATCTCACGGGATGACCGGTCTCACTGTCGGCGGAACCAACGGCGAAGGGACTTCTATGTCGGTAGGCGAGCGCAATTCGCTCGTCACCGAGGTTATGAAGTTCAAAGGCGATCTCACTATCGTAGCCGGTACCGGGGCTGCGTCTGTTGTAGATGCGGAAACCTTGACTCGACATGCCAGTGATGCGGGGGTCGACGCCGTTCTGACGCTACCGCCATTCTTCTACAAGAACGTGAGCGCTCTTGGTGTCGCCAATTACTTCCGACAAGTTCTGAAGGCGTCTAAAGTACCGGTGTTGCTCTACTCGATTCCGCAACACACAGGCGTGTCCATTACCGACGAAATTCTGACGACGCTCTCAGATGAACCTCTCCTTGCCGGGCTAAAGGATAGTCGAGGCGTTTGGGAAGACACGCGTCAATTGCTGGAGCGATGGCCCGGATTGCAAATATTCACAGGGTCAGATGAATTAATGGCACGAGGGCTCATACATGGTGCAGCGGGCTGCATCTCGGGAACAGCTAACCCGTTTCCAGACCTCGTAGCCGCGGTTGGGAATGCCCACTCAAGCCAGATAGACGACAAATTGGATGTGGCGCAAGCTCGACTTGATGTCGCCAAGACAATCCTTCTGAAATATCCACTTATCGCCAATAACAAGGCCGTCATGAAGTTACGAGGTTTGCCAGAAATGTTTGTTCGTCCGCCACTTGTCAATCTTACCAATGAGCAGAGAGCGAGCATTACAACAGAAATGAAGGAAGCAAATCTGATCTAAAGATTGAGTCTTCAACGGCAGAAAGGGTTTGAGAAAACCTTGACGCAAGGGGTTGGCTCTGCTATAATCAGCGTGCTGTAACCAATTCAGCATGCGGCGCCATCGTCCAGCGGTCAGGACGGGGGGTTCTCAGCTCTCAAACCGGGGTTCGATTCCCCGTGGCGCTACCAACAAGAAGCAGGTGCGGATTTCTAAATCTGCCCCTGCTTTCTCTCTTTTATGACGTTGCGCAAATACTCCGCATAATCCGTTTTTCCCAGGCGAGCAATACTTGCTTCGGCCTGATCGTCTGTAATAAATCCCATCTCCAGCGCAACCTCTTCCAGACAAGCTACTTTTCGACCCTGTCGCTGCTCAATGGTCTGGATGAAGTTTCCGGCTTGCAAAAGGGAATCTACGGTTCCTGTATCGAGCCAGGTCATCCCGCGTCCAAGCCGATCAACATGAAGCTCACCCATCTCTAAATAGGCGTTATTGACGTCCGTGATTTCCAGTTCGCCGCGTGGGGAAGGTTTTACAGCAGCCGCTATCTGGGTGATCCTGTTATCATAAAAATAAAGGCCAACCACAGCGTAATTCGATTTCGGGTCTTTCGGTTTCTCTTCAATCGATAATGCTTTGCCGTCTGCATCGAATTCAACGACTCCATACCGATCAGGATCGTTGACCCAATATCCAAATACAGTTGCGCCGGAAGTCCGTGCTGATGCCGCAGCCAGCATCTCAGGTAATCCCTGGCCATAGAAGATGTTGTCACCCAAGATGAGGCAAGCTGCTTCTCCAGCAAGGAAATCTTTGCCGAGAATAAATGCTTCCGCAAGACCATTCGGCTGTGGCTGCTCAATATAGGTGAATTTGACGCCGAACTGGCTGCCCAACCCAAGTAGTCGCTCGAATGCCGGTAAGTCGGTGGGCGTGGAGATCACGAGAATTTCCCGAATTCCGGCCAGCATGAGCACGGAAATAGGATAGTAGATCATCGGCTTATCATAAATGGGAAGCAACTGTTTGCTTACGGCGTGCGTAACAGGATACAGCCTTGATCCACTACCGCCGGCAAGTACAATGCCCTTCATAAAACCCTCCACGGCACAACAGTTCTTGTGCAAATGATACCCGCCAACAGGAGGTAAGATCGGGCCGATGGCGAAATATCAGACATAGAAATTATCAATTTTGGATTGTGATCTGAGGACAAAAATGTACTTTCAACCCTACTATCTTGGCTGCCTTGCTCATGCCTCATACCTGATTGGTGGCGATAACGGAGAGGCCGCTGTAATCGATCCTCGACGCGATGTGGACGAATACATCGCGGATGCGACGGCAGCGGGACTGAAAATCAAATATGTGATCGAAACCCATCTTCACGCAGACTTTGTCTCCGGGCACCTGGAACTCGCACGAAAGGCTGGCGCAACCATCTGCCTTGGCGCTCAAGCAGAAGCCGAATTTGAACATACTGCCATCACCGAAGACCTCGTTCTTAACATGGGCGATGTAACGCTCAAGTTTCTGGAGACTCCCGGTCATACGCCTGAGGGGATAACTATCCTTGTTTACTCGGGACCTGCGGTGAAACCAAAAATTGCATTCACCGGAGACACACTTTTCATTGGCGACGTTGGTCGACCCGATCTGGCTGGCGGAAGAGGGTTCACGCCGGAGCAGATGGCCCGAATGATGTATCAATCCCTTTCCAAAAAGATTCTTTCACTGCCAGATGAGACAGAAGTCTGGCCAGCGCACGGTGCAGGGTCGTCTTGCGGCAAAGCCCTATCTGATGATCGCGTATCAACTATTGGCAAAGAACGAGCTACCAACCCTGCCTTGCAGTTTGTCGTCAATCAGGACGAAGAGGGGTTTGTCAATTACTCCACTGAGGGGCTTGGTAATTCACCCGGATACTTTGCTTTTGATGCGGAGAAAAATCGAAGGGGCGCCATGGGTGTCGACGAGATTATCGCTCAGGCTAAACCACTTGCGCCTGCCGAAGTGGAAGAGTTGATGGAAGACATTTTGGTGCTTGACACGAGGTCAGCGATATCATTTGCTGCGGGGCACATTCCAGGCGCGATCCACGTGCAGCTTGAAGGGAAATTTGCACCCTGGGTTGGAACCGTGCTTTCGCCGGAGTATCCATTAATAGTTGTTGCCGATGATGGCGCTCAAGACGAAACGATTACGCGGTTAGCACGAATTGGATACGAGATGATTGCCGGCTGGTTAAATGGCGGAATGGCTGCATGGGTCGAAGCTGGCGGCGAGGTCGCTCATTTCCCGTTTGTCGCCCCGAGTGAGGCACATCGACTCCTGGAGGCGGGCACATGTCCTCAAGTGCTTGACGTTCGGTCTCCGGCGGAGTTTGATAGCGGGCACATTGATCATGCGCTAAGTATTCCGCTGCCAGAACTTGAAAAGCGACTATCGGACGTGCCAAAAGGAGATTTGCTGGTGGTTTGTGGTTCCGGCTATCGGAGTTCGATTGCGTGTTCAATCCTGCAACGCGCAGGACGGAATGACATCACAAATATGAGTGGTGGAATGGCAGAGTATTCACATTGAGTTAACTTTTGCCGTTAGTAATACCCGCCTCGATCTTCCTTGTCTGGACCTTTGTCGGGATCAGTAGGAGGCTTTGGCTCCGTGGGGTCGACCGGGTCAGGTGTAGAAGGTGGAGGCGGATCAAGGTCCATTTGCTTCTCTTCTTTGACGGGCTTCTTTTCCACCGGCTTCGTTTGAGGCTTCTTTTTGGAACTGTGTTTCTTAGCAGGCGGCATAACGGCCGCAATCTCCATGCCCGGATCGGACTTGGATGATATTTCTGGGGGCGGAGCTTTTGGTTCTTTCTCCGGTTCATGGCTGTGATCGGACCCACCGCTGAACGTATAGACAGCCCCTGGTCGAATGCCAGCGGCGTTAGCCAGCAGGGGACCTAGTATTTTCGCCCCAGCAATATAGCTGCCGACAACAATGGCAAAAATGGCCAAAGTAGTCCGTAGTGAACGACCAGCGATAGAATTCGCCGTAAATGTCTCAAATATTTTTGATTTTAAGTCATTCATATTTCAGGTGTTGCTCTCAAAGAATTTCATCCTCGATTCTATCGTTCAACCCTTTAGTTAACTCATACGTCGAAAATGCCCGGATTTACCGCCAGATTTCTCTTCGAGCCGAACATTTTCTAGGAAAGCTTCCCGATCGACACCTTTTACCATGTCGTAAATCGTCAATCCCGCAACCGCGGCAGCGGTCATTGCTTCCATCTCGACGCCTGTTCTGGAATTTACCGTGACGGTCGCCAAAATCTCAATGCAATCGGCAAGTACCTCAATATCCACATTCACCTGCGAAATTGCAAGGGGATGGCAAAGCGGTATAAGCTCAGGCGTTCGCTTGGCCGCCATGATTCCTGCGATGCGTGCCACTGCGATTGCGTCGCCCTTAGGCAATTCTTGATCCAATAACAGCTTTGATGTTGCGGGTTGAATCGATACACGGGCCGAGGCAGTCGCCTTACGGTAGGTTATCTCTTTTTGCGAGACATCCACCATTCTTGCGGCGCCATTCTCATCCAGATGCGTCAACGTATCGGACAACCTTGAAAACTCCTAGTTAAATCAATACTCGGCCAGAAATACACAATTCGGAACCTACCACTGAATGGGTTCGTATCCGGTATTCTAATTATAGCGTTTTCAGAGCTGCGAGTTACATTTTGTGCAAGTCTGACGGATAGAAAGGGAGTTATGTCAGTTTCAGGTCAGTTGGAAAAAGTGATCATTGTCGGCAGCGGACCCGCGGGATATACGGCTGCCTTATATACGTCTCGTGCGAATTTGAGCCCCCTCATGATCGATGGTGGTGTAGGTCAGGGGCAGACGATGCAGGGCGCCGGTGGACAGCTCACCATTACCACCGATGTGGAAAATTACCCTGGATTTCCTGAAGGCGTCATGGGTCCGGAACTAATGGATCGGATGCGCGAACAGGTCGCGAAGTTTGGCGTGCGATTTGTCCAGGATGTTGTTTCGAAGGTTGACCTAAGTGAGCGACCATTCAAAGTCTGGGTGGCGGACGATCTCTATCGCGCCGAAACATTGATCATCGCAACCGGAGCATCCGCAAAATGGCTTGGATTGGATGCTGAGAAGCCCGTATGGGAGGGCGGACTTGGGGGAGCAGGTGTATCGGCGTGTGCCACCTGCGACGGAGCCCTTCCTGTCTTTCGCAACAAGGACTTGTTGGTCGTTGGTGGCGGAGATACCGCAGTGGAAGAAGCGACTTACCTTACTCATTTCGCTTCGAGTGTGACAATTGTCCATCGCCGCGATTCCTTGCGTGCCTCCAAGGTCATGCAGAAGCGCGCGTTTGATAACCCCAAAATCAAGTTTGCCTGGAACAAGGAAGTCATTGAGCTTAAGGACCCGGACACAAAGGAGCTGAGTTCTGTCGTGATTCGGGACACGGTGACTGGAGAGATTTCCGAGGTGGAAACCGCAGGTCTGTTTGTCGCAATCGGGCATAGACCAAACAGTGACCTCTTTGTCGGCCAACTGGAACTCGATGAATCAGGCTACATAAAGACCCATCACGACGTCCGAACAACTATTCGTGGCGTGTTTGCCTGCGGCGACGTTCAGGACCTTGAGTATCGGCAGGCTATCACTGCGGCCGGATCTGGTTGTGCCGCGGCCATTCAGGCTGAGCGATTCCTCGGGGCAGAAGAGTCTGGCGCTCCTGAAGAGCACTGGTAATGACCCCAGGTTACTCGTTGAGGCGGTTTGATGTCGTTTAGTGACCTGTTTGGCATGGACCCGCAGATTCGTTCATTACAGCGCGCGCTGAAGAACGACAATCTTGCAGGGTGCTATGTATTTGTTGGTCCGGCAGGGGTGGGCAAAACCGCCCTTGCCATGGCCGTCGCAAAGGCTGCAGCTTGTCTCAATCGTAATGGCGGTGAGGATTCCTGTGGCGACTGTTCCTCTTGCCACGTGTTTGATTCGGGCACTCATCCGGAAATTAACCTGATCTCACCGGCCGGAGACACCACGCAGATCTGGCAGTTCTGGGATCGCCCGAGCAAGCCAAACGGAATTCTGCAGCACTCCCTTTCCTATGCGCCGACCGTTGGGGCCAAACGCGTCTATATCATTGAACGCGCTGATACACTCACCGAATCGGCTGCTAACAGCATTCTGAAATCTCTGGAAGAGCCGCCTCCGTTTGCCATGTTCATTCTGCTGACGCCACACACTACCCGACTATTGCCGACAATCTTGTCCCGATCTCAGATCATTCGAATCCCAAATTCGCCGACGGATGACCTTTCAGAATTCTTAACTACAAAATTTGGATTTTCACACGAGATCGCGGCCACATCCGCCGCGTATTCTGAGGGGCGAACTGGCGCAGCTATTCGGATGGCGCGAAATCCGGAAATTTCAGCGGAACTGGAAAAACTTGTAGACGCGACAATTGGATTGTCCAGTTCATCACGCTTGGGAAGTCTGCGAGCAGCCGAGCAGTTCCGAAAAACGGCGAGCTCATTGAAAGCGTTGTTGGATATAGACGCTCCAGCAAAAGATGCGGAAGTTCCTGAGGCAGGCGGAGAAGCATCACCCAAAGAACGAGTGAGCAAGAAGTCTCTTGCAATAGCGCTCGAAGTCGCGGCAGTCATTTGTCGAGACCTTCTGAGCCTGAGCCTTTCTGGGGCAGATGCCAAAATTATCCACGGTGGGCAGAAGTTGGCGTTGTTGGCTACCGCTCAATTGCGACCGCCGCAAGAATGGTTCGGGGCGACCGGAGCCGTTTTGACGGCCCGAAAGAGAATCGAACAGAATGTGCCGGGTGGCTTGGCTACCGATTGGCTGGCTCTTGAAATCTCCCGTTGATCGGCAGTTGTGAGCGTGGAGTATAATGTACTATAAGAAGAATTATGTAGGTTGAGGAGATCTGGATGGCAACATTAGACACAGGACAACGAGTACGTATTAAAGCCCGAGAGCAAACCGAAGACGACGTAAAGTCGCAGATGTATTTCGGTTTTTATGCGGGCCTTACTGGTACTGTTCAAAAGTACTATTCCGACGCCGAAGTATCTGTTGAGGTCGAGCACGAATGCCTGACCAAAGAGATTCGCAAACGGCATGAGGATGTCCGCGACCAGATGAAGACCAAGTGGATTGACGGACTCTCCGAAGAAGGTCGAAGCAAGCTCACCGAGCGTGAGAAGGATTTCTACCTTCGCTACGTGGTATTGGTAATGGGTTCCGATCTCGAAAAGATCGCCCCGAAGCCAGAGGTAAAGCCTGTCGCTGTGGCAGCGTCCACACCGGCTGTTGAGGCTGCACCTGCTCGAAAAACCATTGAAGAGATCGAAGCTGCGGAAGCCGCAGAACTGGCACGTCGCGCCACAGCGGAGTAATCAGCCGTGATCAATCTCGGTGACCTGTCTGGTGAGATTGATCGGCTGGTCGGCGAAATACAGCTGCAAACCGAAGCGAGGGCGGCATCTGCCTCCCTCGCGCTCGAAACGCTGGCCAGTATCGGCGACCATTGGCCCCAGCTTCAGAAGCGAATTGAGCAGTCCCGAACTTCGTGGCTGCCAGCAGAAATCCTCGATAGTCCGGACGCAGTTTATCCGGCTCCTCCAACCCTTTCAGACTACACTGCCATTGCGGTCGACGGTTCTCAGATTGCCCCGGACCGACACGGAATTGCCGACTTTTACCTGATCCAGACCGGCGGCATCATACTCCATTACGGTCAAAATTCGGCAGCGCGCCGATTTCGGGATGCAGCGATTTTTGTCGGCTCTGACGAAGATTCTCTGGACGGTCGACCTGAACGCAAGTTGGCTAATCACCGATCGAACATGGAGTTCCAACAACTCAAGCGTGCGATTGAAATGAACCGGAATCCGGCAAGTCCCACGATTGGCATGGTCGACGGCACGCTGGTCCTCTGGATGCTGGAAGAGGCGGAGAGAGCTTCGGGAGTCGCGGCGCTTCTTGACTTGCTGGAATTCGGCAGGGTAAATATATGTCCGATCATCGGGTACATCAGCAGCCCTGGCAGTCGAGAAGTGGTCACGGCGCTCCGGCTTCAGAGATGCCCGTTTGAAGCATCGCTTTGCCAGAAGTTCTGCCCGAACGAGAAGGGCTCCCAGAAACGCAACGCGCCCTGTGGAGGATTGGAAGGCGCAACCGATTCCCATCTGTTTGCGTCTAGATTGAAAGCAGGAGAGCGCAGCGCCGTGTTCGGTTCGAGATCTAAAGTTGTTCTCGATTGCTATTCTCAGCAGGATAAGATAAAATTCTTCTATCTCCGGACTCACCGAGAGATTGTTCGTATCGAGGTTCCGTCCTGGGTCGCGGATGACCCAAAAATGCTGGAAACAATTCATTCGGTCTGCCTGGATCAGGCGGAGAAGGGTGGAGGTTATCCGGTAGCCCTGACAGAGGCGCACGAATGTGCCGTTGTCACAGCTGAAGATCGTAGAAGCCTCAATCGCGTGCTTGAGAAGAGGCTCGCAAGTCTGAAGATGCCGTTAACTGTCACGCGGAAGGCAATTTCCAAACGCCTTCCAAGAGTTTGATTAGACCGACTAAAAGTCGACAAGGAGATTAACATGAAGAGCTGGATCAACCTGATTCTTGCAGCAGCGGCGTTGAGTGTTGCGCTGCCTGCGGTTGCGGCTGCGGCTGATAGCCCTGTGACAACGGCTATTGCGCTCAAAAGCGCTGTTGCAAAAGCCAGGAAAGAGAAGAAAGTAGTCTTCGTGAAGTTTGAGGCGACCTGGTGTGGTTGGTGCCACAAGCTGACGGACGCCCTGAACGTGCCCGAAAACAAGGAAATATTCGACAAGTATTTCGTCTTGCTTCGACTCGATGTCATGGAAAATGGTCCGAAGAAATCTGAAGAGAATCCAGGTGGCGTGGAATACATGAAAGAACTCGGCGGCGAGAAGAGCGGTCTTCCGTTCTACGCTTTCTTGGATGACAAAGGCAAGAAGGTCGCGGACTCCAACGTCATGCCGAAAGACCAGAACATCGGATATCCGGGTGAGGATGGCGAGATCGTAGCATTTGAAGCATTATTGAAAAAGGCGAACAAGAAGATATCAGACGGCGATATGAAGAAACTGATGACCTGGTTTAAAGAACACAAACCTAAAACCAATTAGCACCTGTATTAAGACAACGAGCCCAACAGAAATCAAATTCTGGTGGGCTCGAAAATTATGCAATGTCTTACAATCCGCGGAGCTCTTCGATCCTTCGGACGTAACGGTCCATAAGCTCGTTAGCCTGTTCTGTATTAGCGCCTTCTGCATAAACGTGAAAGTAAGGTTCCGAGGCATCCGGCAGCACCAGAGCCCAATTGTCACCCTCGCGTACCTTGATTCCGTCCACAAGCTCCACAGGACCAGCTTCGGACGCCTCGCGAGTAATCTCCCGCATAATGCGTCCCTTGATTTCCCACGGGCACCTGACGTCCGCGCTGGAGAGATAGGAAGGCGGTAGCTGTGCAGCGATTTCTCCGATGGAAAGTCCCGTTATCGACATCATCTCCACGAGTTTGCCAAACGCGAACATGGAGTCGAAGGCAGGCATGAATTCCGAGAAGGCAAACCCGCCGGCTGTGTCTCCCGCGAAATCTACGTCCGGCTTGCCGCGGACTGCGCCGCGGGCCAGTGTCATCAGGTCACGAATATCAGTCTTGGTCCGGGTGACCGTTCCTCCATGAAGCTCCACGAGTTGCTCAATGCGCGCGGGCGCCGTGACAGGGACGGCAATTCTGGCACCCGGATTGGTTCTAGCAACCATGACGGCATAGAGCGTGAGTAGGTCTTCGCTCTGAATGATTCGACCCGTCTCGTCGACCAGAGTCAGCCGTTCTCCGTCATTCTCAAACATGACACCGACGTCGGCATTTAGTGTATGCACAATCTGTTGAAGGTTTGGCAGAAGTGCGTCACGCGATTCCTTGGTCTTCGGCGCTTTGGATGAATCAACATATGCATTGAGTGCGATGACATCACATCCGAGTCGACCCAACAATTCCGGGAATACGCCTGCTACCCGACCATGGGTAAAGTCAGCAACGACCTTCAGCGGTTTTGCTTTAATCGGTTCGGCATTGATATGTCGCCCGAAATCTTCCTGGTATTGCTCCACACTTCGTGAGGCAAATTCCAGTCCGCCGATCTCATCCACATCCGCTCGACCAAAGTCTTCACGAAAGAAGATGGTTTCCATCTTTCGTTCTGCAGCTTTGGTAAGGTAGATGCCATCCGGGTCCAGGAATTCTATCAGCAGCAATCGCGGATTGTGTGGGGCAATTCGAACGTACATGCCACCTGCAGCACCCGCTCCGCGTAGTTGATGGCGGACGATGGGCAACGGGGTCGATCGCATATCCAGCGCTTTACACCCCACGGACATAAGCCCGGAAATGATTGCGCGTTTGATCATTCGAGCAGCCATACCCGAGTCGCGGGCCGTAACGACCGTACTTCCACGTTTTAGGTACGCGCCAAAGCAGGATGCAAGTTTAGTCGCATAATCCGGCGTGATCTCAATATTGGCAATTCCCATCACGCCGAGATTTCGGAATAGGGAACCCATCCACTTTTGTCCCCAGATGAGGCTCATGGTGACCGTGGAACCAGCTTCAATCAGTTTGTCTGGCCACAGCTTGATCTGAGTGCGAATAGTGCTTTCACGCTCAATGTGACACCTCTCGCCAATGACGGCGCCTTCATGTACATTGCAATCGCGCTGAATCATTACCTGCGAGCAGACGGTACATGCGGTTAGCCGAGTGTTTGCACCAACATAGACGTTCTCCCAGAGAATGGCGCGGTGAATGATGGCGCCTTCTTCAATAATTGCGTTGTCACCAATTACAGCGTAGGGACCAATGCTTGCTCCAGCCTTTATCTTACAGTTTCGCCCAAGTACAACGGGCGCGATAATATGGGCTTCCGGTGAGATTTCAGTGCCAGAACCCATCCAGACGCCGTCCTTGCCTACGCCGGGAATCGTGACGCCCGTCTGACCATCAAGCACAGTGTACTGCGACTCACGATACTGGTTCAGGTTGCCAATGTCGCACCAGTAATCCGGCATGATGTAGCCATAAAGGGCCTCCTCTTCGCGAAGTATCTCTGGAAAGATGTGCTGGCTCCAGTCGTAGCTGCGCGCGGGTTCCATGTAGTCGAAGACTTCCGGTTCGAGAATGTACATTCCTGTGTTAACGGTGTCGGAGAAGACCTCGCCCCAGCTTGGCTTCTCCAGAAATCGTCGAATGCGACCTTCATCATCTGAAATGACGACGCCAAATTCAAGAGGATTCGGAACGTGGGAGAGGACAATGGTCGCCAGGCTCTTTTTCTTTTTGTGAAATTCAATGGCGGCAGTTAAGTCGATGTCCGTAAGTGCATCGCCACTGACGATGACAAATGCTTCGTCCTTGAGCAACTCTTCAGCCTGTTTAACACTACCGGCGGTACCCAGAGGAGTATCTTCGACGGAATAAAAGAGTTTAACACCGAGGTCGGAGCCATCGCCGAAGTAACCCTCAATCTCATCCGCGAGATAGTGCAGGGTGACAACGATTTCCGTAATTCCATGCTTCTTAAGGAGCAGAATGATATGCTCCATGATTGGCCGATTGAGGACTGGTGAAAGGGGTTTTGGGCGATTTGAAGTAAGTGGGCGAAGTCGTGTGCCTTCACCACCGGCCATCACTACAGCTTTCATTGAACGACCTCCGGGCGACATTGCATTATTTTACTGCGTGACCTAATTGTACTAACTTAACCTGTACCGCTCGTAACCACCATAAGTAATCAAGCAACCACCAACTATTCCAATCCATATTGCAGGGTGTGGTCCGAAGTGAATTAACGCGACAAGCGCAGTAATAACTCCTGCTCCAATATGAATTCTTTGCATAATTTTTCGGTGCTGGCTGTAGGCGTCCCACAGCAACAACGAGCTTGCGACCAACGCCATAACGACCATGATCCAACCAACGGATAGAACTCCGATTTTGTAGTCGAAACCGTTGAGGTCTCGACTTATCGTTGCGGAATAAACTGCGGCAACCGCTTCAATGGTTTTTGGTGGCTGTTTGCCCCAGATCATACTGGCGCTGACGACATTCAGAGCCATTCCAACGAGTGTCACCCATTCACCGGTTCGCATAAACTTACGCTGGGGCAAATAGTCCAAATCGTTCAAATAGCGATCTCCGAAAAGGCAGTGAATTAAATTGGGAGTTCACGGAATAGTTCGTTCCGATAAGTACTCCACAATTCACCTAATTACGGTCCATCTCCTTCCATCTCAACACATTATTAATGTGTTGAAACCGTCAGTTGCATCCATTGCCAAATACGGCATTTTCTATTTCGGATGAATTAATCTACCCTTCACGACAATTTCTGCAACATATTTCTCATGCGTGCGTCCTATTAGCCATAACCACTTGAATGAAGTGGACAAAGACTTAGGGAGTTCGTTATGAATTGCGAACATATATTCGAGATGATGTGCCTGGTTGCAGACGGAGAGGCCAATCTCACCGAACGAAGTATAGTAGAAGGACATATAAGTTCGTGCGAAGAGTGCTTGATAGTGTTCGCATCATTGCAACGAACTTCAACATTGCTTTCAACTGTTGAGGCCGTTGAGCCTCCTGCTTATCTCACATCCGCAATTCTTGCCAAAACCATCTACGCAGTTTCCCCTTGGAAGCAGTTTGTAGGTCAGGTTTCCAGTCTGTTCAAGCCCGTTCCCATTCGAGCATTCGCCGCCGCCGCTGGAATCATCGCCCTCGCCATAGTGGCTTATCCACGCGTAGAAGTAGCACTTACGATAACTGGACCGGAGGTTGCTATAGTTACACCGGGGCCCGCCTCCACGAATGACATGGTTCCTTCGAATGAATCAAATAACAATTCTGAAATTGTTAACCCCGTAAAGTTTGGACCGAAGCCAGTTTTCGAGAACAGACCTGTTAATAGTAATGCCTTCGCATCCATTCGTCGTTCAAAAGACATGCCGCTTGCGACGACTGCATTATTGAAAACGTCAGTGGCAATCAAATCTGGCGCCTTTGTGAAGAAGAGTATCACACTTCCAAAATCGCCGATTGGTAAAGAAATGCCTGCTGTTAAACCCGATACAACGGCCACCGACGTCGAACCTAGCGTTGTTGCACCTGCACCGACCGTTGTGGCAACTGCACCGCCCATGACGCCAATGGAAATGGCAACTATGTTGAAAGACATGGAAGCCGGTATGAAGGACAATATGGTTACTATGCCAGAGCCGGCAGGTGGGGGGCATATTGTACTGACGTCTAATGTTAGTTACGACAATTCAGATCAGATTTCAACTCTAGCTGACCTCAAACGCTCGCTGCGGAGCACCAATCTGGATGCTCAGCGGTCTATCGAGAAAAGCATCAAGGCTCGCGAAATTCGACTTCCGGTCTTCCGGGGTAGTTTCTAGTTCGTAATCTTGAAGTAATTTAGGTAATTTGAGCCATGTTGAAAGCCACCTCCAAATCGATTCTAATGATTGCAATGCTTGTGAGTAGTGCTATTCCCTCACTTGCGCAGCTTGACATCAACGGGTTCAGGGAGGCGACTGACAGCTTCACTACTTCTAATTCTGCATCGAATGCCGCTAAAACAGTGCCTGCAAACAAAGGCGTCGCATTTTCTGAAGTTTTGCGTGGCAACGGCACGCGAGCTGGCTACTCCCTATCACATGGCGGAGTTATCCAAAATACACTTCGCGTGTCCGCAAATGCCCGAACCTTAAAGCGCAATATTGACTATTACATTGATACTGCAAACGGCCAACTCTCCTTTACCGAACCGGTCCGAACAATGGACTCTATCCGCGTTTCCTACCGATATGTAGAAGGTCAAGATGCCAACCGGTCGATGCTCGGGTCGAACGGACTCGCGCTCAATCTCGGTGGTTCCAACGTCTCGCTCGGTTTTGGCACGTCTTCTGGTAATGGTATGGATTTTAACTCTTTCGGGTTAGCCATGAAGAACGGACTCGCTAACGGAGGGATTGCAAACGGTTTCTATTACTTTAGTAATCCAAATTCCAATCGGACTAACGTAAGAGGAGCAACATCCGCCACGGCCACAGGTAAAACGCTCACCAAGGTGGGAGACGCCAAGAGTGATCGACTGATTGCTCAAGACATATTGATGAAGAAAGCAGGTGTAACATTCCGAGCGGGCCTACAAGACGTAGGAAAAAATTTCCAAGGCTTCCAAACGATGAAGCAAAATTCTGCAAAGAATGCGGATGCACTTGCTCAAATCACGAATATGGAAAAAGAGAAGGGTCTGAAGCGCATGGGATTTGGCGCCGCTCTAGCTCCCTCAAAATTGCAGAGCGTCGGACTCGACTGGGATCAGGTGAAAGACGGCCATAACTCCGTAGATAAAATGGGAATGAACGTTAGTTCCGGTCTGCTGAAGATGAAGTGGAGCGACCAGAAGATCAGCAAGGGCTTCACCAGATTTGCAGATTTGAAAGAGACCGAAAAAGCCCAATGGGCGAAGGAGAAGGGAATTCACCGGACAGGCCTTTCGCTGGCGTTCTCAAATAAGATGAGTATTGATCAGAGCATGTTTGGTGACACTTCAGGCAAGTTGACTCGTCAGGCAATAAATCTCGCCGACAAAAATACTTCTCTAAATTATTCCACTCGAAAATCCGACGCAAAATTTTCAAGAATGGCAGACCTTTCAGATGAAGAGAAGGCCGCAATGGCTCTGGACATTCGAAAGCAATTCAAGAAGTAGATGGCGTTCAAGCATATATTCAAGATGAAGGACCAATAAGAATGATAGAAATAGATAAATTCAAAATAACTGATGACTTTGTATATGGTTATATCAGCGAAGAGAATGTAAATTATGAAAGAAGCTATTTCATTTACGACTTAGTCAATAATTCTGTCAAGACCTTTAGTAAAGAAAGCG
>JBDUAM010000123.1:0-1577 GCA_040004655.1 Chthonomonadales bacterium
GGTAGCCACTTACCGGTACGTCTTCGAGTTTTGGAAGATTCCGCTTTTTTGACTGTTATATGTGAAGTAAGATCAGATCAAGTAATTGTTTCTAAGCTATTAATAGCGACCTCTTCCGCCGACGCGACGTGTGTCATTTCGAATGTCGACCCGATTGCTGCGCCAGAAGGGGTTGATTGGCCCATCGAAGAAGAGAGAATTCGTGTTATCGGAATCAGGGAGAGCCGTAATGAAAGTGGAGGTGCCTCTCTTTCACTTGATCACCCGCTTGATATCCGAACGATCGCTATCAGCGGTTTCCTGATATGCGAAGAATGTGGGCTGAAAAGGCGGACACGCAATGTCATTCCGGGGATTATCGAATCCTTAGGTACAGTCACGCGCACTGATAGAGGTTTAACTATTAGCGAGGTATCGCAGTACTTGTTGAAGTTTGCTACGCGTCTTCGCGAGGCGAGATGCGAACGGTGTAAAGAGCGGAAAACGGGGTCAGGTTAGAAAACGGGTCAGGTTCGAATGGCACTTACTTAAGCTCGTCATCCTCGCGAATGCGGGGATCCAGTGCCTCTGGCTGTTCGGCAAAGCCCAAGGTCACTGGATTCCTGCTTGACCAGCCCTTCGGCTGTTGAAAAGCGTCTCGCAGGAGTGACGAAATCGGAGGGCCCTGACCTTAAGTAAGTGCCATTCGAACCTGACCCCTTTACGTTTTTTTGTGTCAACGGTTCACATCGGACTGTGGGTAGATGGTGCGCTATGAACGGCGGAATGCACCAGGTCATCCAAAAGGGCGAAGTGAATATCAGCGCGATCCGCCGCGGCTATCAAATCCCCCCAGGCCACCCCGTGATCGGCACAAAACTCCAGCGCTTCAGGATGCTCCAGAGTGAGAGGTGCGCTGAGGCTATTTTGCAACCAGAAGCGCACTGCGTGCCTCACTTGGCCAGCATTGAGGCTAGGGATGGGAAATACGGCCTGCATATGATCGGCCATTTGCTCAAAACAATAGCGTAAGTAAATCTGACACTTTCCGCCATAGTCACGCTCCAACGTGCTGACGACTGCACGTAAAGCTTGCAGACCCGTGTCCGCCTCCTGCGCGGTAAGACCATGACTTTGCAACGCAGCGACCAGTTGCACACCGACATCGGCCCGCTGTACGGTCACAGGCTGATCAAGCAACCCCCGATGGCTGATCTCCTCGACAGCGGCTCTTACCTTCGGTTCGGGCTGCGCAGTGATCTGCGACAAGATCGCGTGCACCAATTCCAACCAGCGATCGCGCTCATCAAACCAGCGATGCTGGCCCACCAGCTCCGCGCCATACTGCTCCACCAATCCACCCAGTAATTCCTCGGCAGTGGTTCTGGCCATAAGTCCTCCGTCGCGTCGATCGCAGCCAACATGGGAGTAGAGTGGCAACACGATACTCCCGATCGAGGATAGTCCAAAGTGGACCAGACTGCGAAGGACCCGGCAACGCTCACCAATTGGTCACCACCCTTGGATGGCCCAGTGGTTATTAAATCCAAACCGGGTCAACCTCGTGCCTATCGCGGTGCCACCGAGACTCATAAAGG
>JBDUAM010000254.1:0-1575 GCA_040004655.1 Chthonomonadales bacterium
AATACCAGGAAAGGAGCGAAATAGATGGTCAGTTTCATTATGGCACTGCGTGGCCTCAATGCAAATAAGCTTCGCTCCTTTCTAACGACACTGGGAATGATCATGGGTGTTGGCGCCGTTATTATTGCCATATCCATTGGCCAGGGATCGAAGCAAGCAGTCGCCGAGAGCACACAGGCGCTCGGGACTAATACCCTGACTATTCTTCCAGGCCAACAGAAAAAGGGTGGCGTCAGCTTCGGATTCGGGTCGATTAAGACCATGAAATTGGGCGACGCTGATGCCTTACTGAAACAGTGCCCAAGCGTTCAGCGCGTATCTCCTACCGTAAGCGGAAGCCTACAGGTGAAATACAAAAACAAGAACTCCACCGTCAGTATTCAAGGCAATGGAGAAGATTATCCCGTGATCAACAATCACAAGCTTAAGTCAGGCCGGTATTTCAACGCCGGAGAGATCAAAGGGCTTAAGCGAGTCTGTATCCTGGGCGCTACGACTGCAAAGGACCTGTTTGACCAGCAGAATCCTGTCGGTAAACGCGTGAAGATCAAGGGCATCATGTTTGAGGTCATTGGTCTTTTCAAAGCGAAGGGTGGCCTCGGATTTCGAAACCCGGACGATGCAGTTTACGTACCTGTAACGACCGGTATGCGCAGACTGTTTGGGCTCGACTACCTGCAGGCAATCACGATGCAGGCGCGATCAGACAGTCTAATGAACAAGGCACAGGACGAGATTGATAAGGTCATGAGGTCCCGGCATAAGATCACTTCTAGCGGGACGCCAGACTGGATCGTATTTAACCAGGCTGACCTTCAGGCGACCCAGCAGGAGCAGCAGGATACATTCCTGGCACTCATTGCAGGGATTGCCGTTATCTCGCTCCTTGTCGGCGGAATCGGGATCATGAACATTATGTTGGTCTCCGTAACGGAACGTACTCGCGAAATCGGTGTACGTAAAGCTATTGGAGCCAAGCGACGAAATATTCTGGCTCAGTTCCTGATGGAGGCGCTGTTTCTAAGTCTCATTGGAGGACTGCTGGGAGTCGTCTTCGGAATTGCAGGCTCCAACTTCGTTGGCAACCTCAATTCATGGAGAATTGTCATCGATCCAAGTACAGTCATTCTGGCGTTCAGTTTCTCCGCATTCGTGGGGATATTCTTCGGATTCTATCCGGCACTCAAGGCGAGCAAACTGAATCCTATCGACGCATTGCGGTACGAGTAGTTTCCTGTCCAATACATCCAATTGAGTCTACGAACTCAGAGTTAATCGGGAGAAATCAAGTTATGAGAATGTTTGCAAAAGCGACACTCAGCATCTGCTTCGGCATGTTGCTCGGCACTACGGCCCTGGCACAGGGTGGTGGTGGCCAGGGAATGCCGCCGGAGATGGCTGCCAAGATCAAAGGCTGGCAGAAATTTCAGGAGGGACACAAGAACTTTACTTCCCTTCAGAAAGCAATGATCGGATTTGCTGAGTGCGAGAAAGACCCAAAGACGGCCCTCAACAAAGGTCAGGCAAAGATGATTCTGGGTCTGATCAAGGAATGGGAAAAGAAACCGGTTATGT
>JBDUAM010000117.1:0-5197 GCA_040004655.1 Chthonomonadales bacterium
ACTCTAACAAAGCCGTCATTCTCTACAAGGATAATCATGCTAAGACATTGCAATCAAAGGATGAGTTGGATGACCCAATCCTCTGGGCTGGCAGTTTTGGCATTGCCAGGGCTGCAAAAGGTCTCATTGCCTCAACTCCTGTTTTGGCTGCAGTTGATAAGGCACTGAAAGATCATAATGACAAGGTTGGACGAACGGCGGTCACCGCAAACCTTCCTGCCGCAATACAAGTATTTGCCAATCTTGAGTTATTATGGAAGGCAAATGAAGGCAAGAACCTCGATCCAAACTTGGATGCTCTCGGTTGGATGGGCGCTCAGTACTTACGCGACTTAAAACACCCTGAATTTGAAGCGCAATTAATCAAAGAACAGAGCTTCCGCTCCAAAAAAGAGCTTGACGAAGCAAATAGAGGTCAATTCAGACGTGCAACCAGTGATGGCGGCTTTACGATAGAAATACCAGATATGTGGACTCAATCTCAGGATCGCGACCCGGATTACCAGCAATATTACTTCCACACTCATTCACCCCACATATTCGTGATGGTAGAACGTGGGAGGGGCAAGCAGTTTGCAACGTCGAGCGCCATTTCGTGGGCAGGTGTTGACCGTACCTTGAGTGAGAAATTCGGGTCCCACTACCACAGGATAGGTTTCGGCAACGGAGTTCTTTCTGGCATGTCGAGCACGTCGTTGGACTATGAGATAGAGAGACCTGGTCAACCTCGCCTTAAATCTCGGATTATTGGATTTCGACGTGGATTTGACAGTTACACCTTGAAAATTGCCGCTCCTGTGGCCGATTTCCCGACGTGGGAACCACTGTTCGAAAGAGTAAAAGGCACCTTTATAGCCAATTAGGCCAATTACATAATTTGAGCGCGATTTTCTCTGATTGAGATCAAAAATGCGTTCCGCAATTGGTCACAGGTTACAAAATTGGCAGAATGTTGGTATACTACAGGTGCAAGAGTATCAATTCTTTCAGGGTATGCCTTCTAAGCAGTTGGCCACAGGTTCAATTCCTGTCGGGGGCACACAAAACCCGTTTCTATCAGGCGATTCCGCAATGGCGGGATCGTTTTTTTGCGACTCTTGATATTTCTGAGCATTACTGTGATATTATTCTGAGTATACAGACGCGATAATCGTTCCTTCAGGACACAAGCAAATGCGAACTCATACCTCTATTCTTGCAATGATCATCTGCTTTTTTTGCCGTCAGATCAAATGGACACAGTTATTCCTGACCAGGATATTCTCTGCGCTGCCCAATATTACACAACTCCGACTGGCAAGAAGACAAGCCGTTATCACCTTTGCCGTAATCATGATGCTCGCGAATTCGAGAACTGGCGGCCAGACTCCTAAACCAGAAGATTTGATTTCACTCGTACCTTCCGTAGCAGAGTTAAGGGGTTTCGTTCGGTTTTCTAACGGGGAGTTAATGTCACGATTTGTACAGATCGAACCAGAAAAAGAATTTGCTGATCTGAATTTTATGGGACGAGACCACGTCCTTACAGATACAATTCTATTTAACGAAGATGAACCGCCAAGGAATGGGGAGAAAATAAAGACGCACGAGGGCGGTAGAGTATTCTACACGGAGGACATGGATTACCGTCTAATTTTGTCCGTGAAAATGTGTTCATCTGCCGTAGATTCAAAAACGGTAAGCATTCACCGATACGGAGCTGCCGTTCCCATCCACGGGCACGTTGCCGGTTTAGGTGAAATTGGAACTGCGTCACTGTATACGGACGGATTCCATCCTTCAATGAGTTTCTATCAGGAACAACTATCAGCATTCATTGTCGGAAACAAGTCTAGGATTGGCAGCCGGAAAAATGATATTCCAGGTTTCCCGCTTGAAAGCCTGGACAGCATCGCCTATCTGATTCTACTCAAAGGTGCACGCCAGCCGGACCTTACCGGAATTGTCTCTCGACCTGCAAATATTACGGTGAACGACCAGCCAATAACCACCGGAAAACCAATTGTGATGGGTAAGACAATCTACGTTCCTGCCGTAGATCTTGCCATTAAGGCTGGATTTACCGTCAACTGGGATGAATCAACAGGGAAGCTTGTGATCACGGGCAAAGCGGGGTCTACGACATTTCTGGCGGGCTACAACAAGGTTGCTACGGCAAGTGGCAAAGTGGTGAAGCTCAGCATTCCGGTACTGAAAGAAGGCGGACTGCCGGTTATGTCGCTGATTGATCTGGTGGATGTGCTTGGCGGGACCGTCTCTAACGATGGGATCACTTACGCCGTCAAGTTCTGAGAGATGTAAAGAAGTCCAACTGATTGGCTACAAATTTGCGGCATCGAACGCCTTCACAAGAGCCTTCGGTGCACATCGACGCCAGGCATCCAATAGAATGTCTTCCAGCTCATCCAGCTCAATAGCTTCCAGCCGGACCAACACCGCCGGGTACCCGTTGTAATGTGGCTCGGTGAAGTAGACCTCGGGATCGCTCGTGAGCATCGCCTGCTTGTCATCCGCGCCAGCCACGCGAACCGCAAGAACATCGCGACGTTCCACCTTCGGTTGCTTCGGCACAACCCGCTCCATCCACGACCAGACGAATCCCTTGTCCGCGACCGCAAAACCGAGACGACCCTCCCCTTCAGTAACTTCAGGGAGGGCCATCGCTATTCGTCTAACATCTGCCTCAGTCGCCATGGCGAGACCTAAGCTCGTGTGGCCTGGGCGAGTTCCTTCGCTTTGTGCGCGGCGGAACTCTGCTTGCGATCTTTGAGGTAGGCAAAGAACTCCTGACCCTCTCGCAATCGCCTAACCATCATCTGCCGATCGTGCGCCATCTCCTTCACAATCCTGAAGATCGGCTTGGCGCGGAAGTAGAAGCTCTTGTACATGCGGGCGACCGCGTCCTCAATCTCGTCCGGCGACAGGTGATCGTATCGCAACGAGGATGTCTGGATTCCGCTGCCCGTAATCATCATGCGGTTATCCATCCAGCCATTCGCGAGCGCCTGATCGTAGAGTTCGGTGCCGGGGTACGGCGCGGCAATCGAGACCTGAATGGTGTGCGGGTCAAGCTCCTGCGCAAACCGAATGGTCTCCTCAATGGTCTCCTGCGTCTCCACCGGCAGCCCGATGATAAACGTTCCGTGGACCATGATGCCGAGCTTTTTGCAGTTCGCCATGAACTCGCGCGCCATGGCGAGCGTGATGCCCTTCTTGATGCGATTCAAGATGGCCTGATTACCGGATTCAAACCCGACCAGCAGCAATCGAAGTCCGTTGTCGCGCAGTTCCTTGAGCGTGTCGTAGTCGACATGCGCGCGGGCGTTGCATGACCACGTCATCCCGAGGCGCTTCATTCCCTTGCTGATCTCCACGGCTCGTTTTCGGTCGATGGTAAACGTATCGTCGTCGAACATCCATTCGCGTACTTTGGATCCAAAAATCGCCTTGCCCTCTTCCAACTCGCGGATGACGGCTGCGGGGCTCTTGGTTCGATACTGGTGCCCGCCGATGGTCTGAGGCCAGAGGCAGAAAGTACACTTGGCCGGGCAGCCGCGACCCGTGTAGAAGCTGACATACGGGTGCAGCAGGTAGCCGATGAAATACTTCTCGATTTCCAGGTTCTCGGCATAGGTCGGGAGGACGCTCGGCATGATATCCCAGTTCGGGACGAGCTCACGATCCGCATTCCGCTGAATCACACGGTTCTCGTCGCGGTAGGTCAATCCGGGGATATCGCTGTAAGGCATTCCCTCGGCAAGGTCCTTACAGGTGTAGTCAAATTCGTGTCGGCAGACAAAGTCGAGCACCGGAGCATCGCGCATGGTCTGGTCCGGGAGGACCGCCACGTGCGCGCCAATGAATCCGACCTGCACATTCGGGTTCTGCGCCTTGAGCGCCTTCGCACACTCGACGTCGTTCAAGAGCGACGGAGTGCTGGTGTGCATGATCACCAGTTCGTAATCTTTTGCGATCTTGAGTACATCTTCCACGGTCTGGCCATGGGGAGGCGCGTCGACTAATTTGCTGCCGGGGACAAGCGCCGCAGGCTGTGCAAGCCACGTGGGGAACCAGTACGAAGTGATCTCGCGCTTGGCCTGATATCGGGATCCAGCGCCACCATCAAAACCATCAAACGAGGGCGGGCTGAGGAATAGTGTCTTTTTCATGAACGGCGTGTCCTTCCGGGCAAACACAACTGAAATCTAATCACCATATTTTACCCCTTAGACCGGGCTTTCAGGTGAGGATTGACGTGGTGGATTGAAACGAAGAACAACACTGTTCTACATCAAATTGCGGCTAAAACTACATTCGGCAGAGCATGTTTGCGAAGTATCCCGCACCGAATCCGTTGTCGATGTTCATTACGCAGACGCCGCTCGCGCAGGAGTTCAACATGGTGAGCAGAGGCGCCAATCCCTGAAAGCTTGCACCGTATCCCACGCTGGTCGGCACGGCGACTACGGGTTGGTGAACCAATCCGCCGACCACAGAAGCAAGTGCACCTTCCATACCAGCCACCACAACGATCACGCGGGCAGAGAACAGGCGTTCGCGTTGATCCAGAAGTCGGTGAAGTCCCGCCACGCCGACATCAAATAGTCGCTCAACCTCAGAACCCATCTCATGTGCAGTGATGGCCGCTTCTTCGGCGACAGGGATGTCGGCAGTACCAGCGGTAACGATCAGGACTTTGCCCTTAGCCGAGTAGGAGTTGTCCGGCGCATCACCCTTACCGGGAACGGCGCAGATTCGCGCGACATCAAACGAAGTTGAACCGGGGAACTTCTCCGTTACAGCGGCAGAACACTCCGGAGAACAGCGAGTGATAAGCACCTTATGGGAGCGCTCACTCAACCGATCGGCGATAGCCAGAACCTGCGGAATAGTCTTGCCCTGCGCGAAGATGACCTCGGGGAATCCGGTGCGAAGCGTGCGATGGTGATCCAGCTTGGCGAACCCGAGGTCCTCGTAAGGGAGGTCCTTCAGTTCGGTCATCGCCACATCAATCTGCATCTCACCACTCTGCACGGACTGAAGAATGGTCTGAAGTCGGTTAACTTCCACGCTGCATTCCCGACGTAAGGATAGAGGAGAGTCGCACTACAGGAATTTCTTTGGATGC
This sequence comes from Chthonomonadales bacterium, assembly GCA_040004655.1. Taxonomy (GTDB): domain Bacteria; phylum Armatimonadota; class Chthonomonadetes; order Chthonomonadales; family CAJBBX01; genus JBDUAM01. The sequence goes on from JBDUAM010000117.1 coordinate 5,129, forward strand.
AAGAGTATCGTTCATCTTACCGGACCGATAACCTTCAAGATCGAGCGTGACGTAGGTGTACCCAAGCTC
>JBDUAM010000526.1:0-5191 GCA_040004655.1 Chthonomonadales bacterium
TGGCAAGATGATTGGCGGAGCAAGTTACGCCGCTGGCCCTGCGGCGTCGACTGCTGGAAGGTTCGCGTCTAATATTGGCAACCGCTTGTTTCATGTCCGGACCAAGATGCAGAATTACGCCAAGAGCAATGGTCTGAACCATATTTCGTCAATGAAGATCACGCGCGAGCGCCCTGGTCCAAATCCTGGGCAGACCCTTTCTAACACAAGTTACAATCATACGATGGAAGCACCGGACTCGCATGCTGCAGCCCACCGACTGTGGAAAAAGATGTCTGGCTTGCACAATATGTCAAGCGTCAAAAAAGGCGCGGGTGAAGCAAGCTTCAGCGCAACCCATAAGATAACCGGAGAGCAGCACAACTTCCGGTTCGTTGACGGAATGCCTGCTCCATCGATGCCGAAGCCTGCGCAGCCTGCACCAACGGAGCCGATGGGGAAGCCTGCATCTGTTCCCAAGGTTTCTATCAAGATGAACCGAACTTCCGGCACAGTTCCATCTCCGACAATGCCCGGAGAGACTCACGGGTCGCATATAATCGGGACCGCCAATACAATCCGCGCAACGCACATATCATCCGGAGTAATCCCTTCTCGCAAAGGGAAAGAACGGGAAGTTCATCTGTTCCACCATAGGACTCCCATGTTGGCGGCCAAGAAGATGCAGGTGATGACTTCTGCTACGCATAAAGTCAGCCCGATTGTCACACGACGAGGAAACTCTGGCGGTAAAGTCCGACATCAATATTCATTCAACGCCACGCCGATCGGCGGAGGTCCAACCCAGACCATAAGTTTCCATAACGGAAGGTAATTCATGTTTGACCTAATCAACCAGCATAAATCATGGAAGCAGAAGATGATTGGATCTGTCGACACTACCCGAGGGTGGCATCGATCTCTTATTCACGTCAGCCATGATAAAGGTCCGAAGTACGAGGCGCTTCTCCACCACCCTTCTGATTGGAGTTGGGAAAACTCCATTCGCCAGCTGACAAAATCGCACGACGATTGTCCTGATGGGCGATGGATAACAGTTCACCCTGGGGGTGAAGAAACTGATGGGCACCCGATCTATATTTGCCCGAACACAGACGGCAGTTACACTGTCACCCGGGGAGCTGGAGGCAAACTCAATGGGCTTCGGCTTACGCACGTCAAGAGCGAAGAAGAGTACAAACAGCATGCGTCGGTGATGCGCGAGCAGAAACTGCGACAGCGCAGACTGACCGAATCTGCCCGGCAATCGTCAATGGGCAAGGAAGCCTATGCCCGGGATCAGGAGGAGCGCCAAGGGCACAGAGAAGCAGCCAGAGCTGCCCAAACGTCCGCAGAAAAGGCATTTATCCGCGCAGTGGCAGATGCCCAGGGGATACATCCCGCCTCCCTTGAAGTCCCAGAAGAGCATCTAACAAACGTCGACCCTAAGGTAGCGAAACGAATTATCGATCAAAACCACAAAACGGCCGTGGCGTGGGCGCGAAGGGTTACCGCCAAAGTCAAAGACATAGTCATGACTGCCTATGATGACCTCTCGCAAGATGCGATTGGGGAATTAGGGTCAAAGGATATAAGCCGGGATGTACTCGGAGATACCGGTAAGGGCTACCGAGCAAACATGGAGCAGCTTGCCACAGATCACGGCCTTACAAACGGCGAGACAAAAGCAGTAACTCAGGATGTAGCATGGAGGCGGTTCCTTGACCGATCAGATGGGAATATCGAAGAAGCGGCAAGAAAGCGGGATGCTTCGGACATGCGGCAAGCATCTGCAAGGGAAGCGGCAAGCGAAAAGAAGCGCGTCGGGGAGGATCTCGCCGAAGAAGGCGTAGGACCACAGGCCGTCCGGCAATTCAGCATCCAGCCCAATGTCCAGAACATGAATCAGGCGGTTGACATCCTGAAAGCCGCCAAAGCAATGGAACATGCTCGCCAAGCGGCGGAAGATTACAATAAGCAAATTGATGCAGTGGATTTGGCAAGCAGGCTCCCCAAGGCCGCCGTGGTTATAGGACGTGATATTGACGACGATAAACTGGTCGACGCCGTTGCTCAAACCCTGTCGGAAGAGCATATGCAGCGCTCGATGAACAAGATCATCGGCACGCGCAATGCGTTGGAAGTATCGACTGGCTCACTTCAGGAGCACACCAGCGTCGGCCAGGCGTCAGCACTATCCGAAGTTATGCAAAGCGTGGACGGAACGAACGTCGATCCACTCGCGCTCGATATACTGGGCGCATCTGGCATTGCCGCAATTACCGCCCATCGATGGAAGTCAAACATGTCTCCGCAAGAGTTTGACGCCATTGGCAAGGCACTAGCTGACCATCATATTGCAACACAGGAGAAAATCGCCGAGCAAGGTTTCACAGACGCGAATGCTCACTTAGATGCCGCTGAGAAGATCGATGATGTTTCGCCGGTTGATCCAGATTCTGTTGAAGCAGCTGTCATTGCGCATAGTCAGAAATTAGAACACATCCGGCGAGCACGTGAGGCAGCCGGAATCGCTTCCGGGCGTCTTGAAGCCACGGCGGCTATTAACTATGCCGTGATGAATGCAAACGCGAAGCGCGCCCTTCAGGTGCCGCTCGGAACAAAAAGTACTGCTGATGCCGTGCAAGACGCATTTGCGATCGGTCTTAATGACCCGTCCACCTACGACCATGCTGGGGAACTTACTCACCAGGGCGACTTTACCATCCATTCTGACGGGCAGAACAGAATACTCGAGATCCATCCGTCCGGTATAGCTAAACTGGCAGGCAAACCCGACGAGGACCTTCAGCATAGAGCTATGGTTACGGCTGATATCCGAAACGGCAAGCATGACGACCCGGATTGGCTGCCAGCAGGCATAAGCCGACGACCGGTAACACTCTTCGATACCGAACCCCTCGAACGAACAAGAGTCGATGACGCTTTGAGTATTGCAAGCGGCGAGAGCAAAGATGAAATAGCTCAGAAACTACGGCACCACATCGGTGGACGAATCAATTCGGGGCAGGATCCGTTTGATGTTCAGGCGGATGTTGCATCAGCATATTTTGCCAAAGGGCTTGGACTAGACGAAAACACTGAAAACGAATTCAGATCGGCATTGGCAGAGGTCGCGCCGTTCAACAAGATCAACAAAGGCAAACTCGACACTGATGCCTATTCTGCTAAGCGTGACATGTGCCGCAAAAAACTGGAGAGTTACGCCGACGAGTATTTGGACAATCAGGTCAAGAGTGGCAAAATCAGCGCCGATGAGCAGACGCTGAACAAGCAGAGAATCGCATCCGATGACACTGCGCGCGACTGCCTGTACCAATCTGCGCTTCGCGATCCGAGAACGGTCCATGCATTCACCAAGATTGGAGACCTTGACAGGGAGGGCCGCGAGGCGATCAGGAGCTACGCAAACGAGAAGATATTCCACATAGACCCAAAAAGCGAAGAGATACTTACGCCAACAACTTCCGATGAAAAGAGCGCCTACCATTCTTGGGCCGCGCTCAAGGCGGAACACGGTGACCCGTATGCTGAAATACAGCGGCGAATGGCAGAGAAAGCGAGTGGGGACGTCGGATTATTCGGAGACGAGCCTGAAATCCCCGCGATAGCGAAGGTCGATCTAACGAATACTCTGGCATTGATCAAGCTCGCACGGGAAAACCCGAAGATGCTGGGCTATGAATCACTGACCCGCGCGGATGGAACTAAAGTCTGCCCGGAACTTGGCGAGGAATGGAGCGCATCTCCAGATGGTGTAACGTCGACGAAATATGCCACTCGTACTCCTGAAACGATTGCATCTGAAGTCCGCGGACGAGTCAGGCAGAAGCTGCGAGAACATTATATGGGTGACATCCTGGGTATGCATGAATTGGCCGAACAACATTTCAACCCGGAATCAGTGAAGACCATAGGCAAAACATGGTCCAAATATGTGCAGACTATGGGTGGCGAAAAGCGGGCACTCCAGACGGTTCAGGACTTTATGGCAGGCGATCTCGTCGACCGTTTCAGCACGGCGTATTCACAGGCCACTGGCAAGCAAATGGCTATCGTCGACCGTGACGTAGCAAATGCCGATAATCATGCTACGGCTCTAATTCCAGAAGGCCAACGACAATCGGGGGACCCATCAAAAGCAGAAAGGGCGCGAGTCATTCAAGGCGCGTCTGGTAAGTTTGAGCGTGGTGGCGTTAAAGACAAAATGGAGTTGAACCAGCAAGCGGAAAATGAAACAGCGCGACTATTTGGCACGAGTGAATCCGGTGAACGTAGGTCTAAAACTACCCGTGCAACGATTGGAAGAACCGCAGAAGCAAATCTTCGCATGATGATGCCCTCTATCGACGTAAGCCGACCGGTCGAAGCGGCCGGCGACATTCGAATGTCTGGAAAGAACATCAACCAGCAGAGAGCGACCAAGCTCATCCTGGAGAATAAACGCCAGGGACTGGGACTCGGCGCAGGTTCCGGCAAAACACTCTGCATGACGGGAGCATTTGCAGAAGCCAGAGCCAGAGGCGAAGCCAATCGCGCTTTGTACCTCGTGCCTTCCAATGCTGTCGGACAATTCGGTGGAGAATTCGCCAAATTTGTCGATCCTGCATCCGGGCTACGGTGGTCAGCAGATTCTACTGCGTCGGGACATGAGCGGCAACAGAGCTATGCTAACAACGATTTGCATATGGTCGTGGTCACCCCGGAGGCGTTCCGAGAAGATATTACAAAGGCCGTAAGCGAAGATAACGGATGGAGCCCGGAAGAGACGGTCGACAAAATGGCCAAAATGGAAGAGAGTGACATCGACCAGTTAGTTCATTCCGCGATGGACAAGAGAGGGTGGAACTTTGAATTCAACGCCATCGATGAAGGGCACAGAACACTGGGGAGACAAGGCAAGCCCGACAGCCACATGGCTCGGATTTGCGATAGCGCAGGACGCAAGTCGAAATACTATGTTTACAGCTCCGCCGATCCGGTCAAAAACGATGCAAGCGAAGCGTGGCATTTGCTCCATAAAATCGATCCTGTCAGATACGGAGAGAATGGCAAAGCGGCGTTTATGCGCAGATATACCCGAAATACAATGGCAGCAGGCGTCGCCCTCCAGCGGGAAATGCAGACCTACGTATTTGCGGCCAGTACCGATATGGGCGTCGATCACGGCAGAACGATCCATAAACTGCCG
>JBDUAM010000076.1:0-1563 GCA_040004655.1 Chthonomonadales bacterium
GAATAACGCCGACCTAACACAAAATATGGACTATCTTGTTGTCACAGGAGCCACACATGAACTCAAGTCTCAAAACACTCTGCGTCGCGGGGACACTGCTTGCTGTAGCCGTTCCGGCGGTACTCGCGCAGGCGCCACCAGTCGATTTCTCCAAGTTCGCCCCATACACACCTACTTCGAATGAGGGCGACTTCATCATTGGTCCGCCGTACAAGAACGCCCCGGAACTTACTCCAAATCCGGATGTGCCGAAGGGCAAAATATTTCACATAACCATGAACTCCGAGGATAGTATGTATTATCCGGGGATCGTGAAGGGATCGGTTCTGATCACTCCTTACAAGCGTAACGTGACGGTCTACGTTCCTGCGCAATACGTGCCCGGCAAGGCGGCTCCGTTCTTTGTTTCACAGGACAGCATGACGAGTGGCGAAGCGCCGACCGTGCTGGACAATATGATCGCGGCAAAACGTGTGCCAGCGATGGTTGCTATATTCATCAATTCTGGCGGCAGTGATTCCCTGGGTAGTGAACGTGGGCTGGAATACGATACGGTTTCGGGTTCATACGCCGAGTTCATCGAGGCTGAAGTCATTCCGATGGTCGAGAAAACCTGTGCTGTTACGCTGACCAAAGACCCGGAAGGCCGAATGACCATGGGCGGAAGCTCTGGAGCCGCGTGCGCATTTACGATGGCATGGTTCCACCCGGACCTGTATCACCGTGTACTTTCTTACTCTGGCACCTACGTCAATCAGCAGTGGCCGCCAAATGGGGAATCCATTCATGGCGCGTGGGAGTACCATCAAACGTTTGTTCCGAATTCCAAGCCCAAGCCTCTTCGAATCTGGATGCACGTCGGCGAGATGGACCTGCGCTACAAGGATGATTTCTCGACGTACCACAACTGGGTGATGGCGAACAATCTGATGGCATCCGCCTTAAAGGCAAAGAAGTATCACTATCAGTATGTCTTCGCGCGAGAGTCGGGACACGTAGATGGTCGAGTGGTTCGACAGACTTTCCCGCAGGCGCTGGAATGGGTCTGGCGAGGATACAAAGCAAAGTAAGTGGCAACAAATCGGGGTGGGGCTCTTCGCCTCACCCCGAAATTATGATTAAGTTGGGATTAGAATGAATCTACGACGATCGATCCTCATATTTGGAGCAATTGCAGCGATGTCGCTTACCCTTCAATCAGCCGATGCTCAGGTAAGGTGGACAAACGACCGGGCCAACACGTGGCGCAACAAGGTCGGTTGGCTGGTGGGGTGCAACTTCACCCCGAGCAACGCCATCAATCAGTTGGAAATGTGGCAGGCGGAGACTTTTGACCCTATCACGATAGATCGGGAGCTCGGCTGGGCCCAGAAACTCGGGTTCAACAGCGTTCGCGTTTTTCTACACAACCTGCTCTGGCAACAGGATTCGAAGGCGTTCACCGCACGAGTAGATCAGTTCCTGAAAATAGCCGACAAACACCATATTGGCGTGATGTTCGTGTTGCTGGATAGCTGTTGGGACCCGTATCCGAAACTCGGCAAACAGCGCGATCCGAAACCC
>JBDUAM010000190.1:0-5178 GCA_040004655.1 Chthonomonadales bacterium
TTGGTTATGCTGCACTTATAGTAAGTTGTCTCATTTTATATTGGCACACAGGGCTACCGCTCTTGGTAAACGTGTATGAAAGATCGTTTCCCCAGTGTACTGTCACGTCACCGGTCATGGAATCTACGCTTAAATAGATGTCATAGCTCCATGTCCATTTCTGACCAAGCTCTGAATTGTGAGATCCCTCACTGTTGTGGTAAAGGGATATATCCACGGGCATTCCGCCTTTGGCGGTCCAACCGACTAACGCGATGGAGGTAAGCTTGTTTCCATTGCCGGTATTCACGGTTCCGTTGGCGCTGGGTCTGCTGCCTTCCCACGGAAAGGCGCTTCCAGAGTCAAGAGAGAGGGAGATGGCGTGTTGGGCTAAAACTGTATTGCTGACTGTCAATAAAGATGTGCATATTACAATTAGGGCAATCTTACTGAAGACGGGTGCCGTTAATACCGAACGAAGGTTGGCAATAATTGCCATTCTTTTGGAAAACATCTATTTCACCTTTCCTATCATGAGGGCGACTTTTGTCGCAGTAGAAAACAGATACTATTCAACAACCTCTCAGTTGCATTTGTAACTATGACAGGCAATAATTACAATGTCAAGGGTTACGCGAACTACTATTCCAGCGACGACTGGACTTGAATATTTCCAGTCACAATTACTGAAACAATGCCGCTTCGAATATAATCTAATTAATCACTATGCACTCCGCACACGACGGTCCAAAGTATATCTCTCGGCGACGCTTCCTCACCCACGCGGGTGGTGGAATCGGCGGACTGGCGCTCGCCTCCCTCCTGGGCGATGAGGGTGCGCTGGCGAGTACGAATTCGGAAACGCTTGATCCCCTGTCGCCAAAATCACCGATGTACTCCCCAAAAGTGAAGCGTGTGATCTCGCTCTTCATGTTCGGTGGAATCAGCCATCTCGACACATTTGACTATCGACCCGAATTGACAAGATCAGACGGCATGTCGGTCGCAGGCAAACCGGGATTCGACACCATGGGTCGAAGTGCGCCGGGCAAGCTGTTGAAGAGTCCGTGGAATTTCAAGCCATATGGCCAGAGCGGAACGCTCGTCTCGGACCTCTTCCCGAACGTCGGCCAGCACATTGACGACATCGCGCTCATCAAGTCCATGCGCAGCGATAGCAACAACCACGTCCCGGCGGTCTACCACATGCTCACAGGCTCGACCATCAGCGGTCGACCCGGGCTCGGCAGTTGGGTGACGTATGGCCTTGGGACGGAGAACCGAAACCTGCCCGCATTCGTGGTGATGGCCGATCCGCGAGCGCTTGTTGGGGGCGGCGCGGGCAACTGGAATAGTGGATTTCTGCCCTCCAATTATCAGGGCGTGCAGTTCCGCAGCAGCGGCCTGCCCGTGCTCAACCTGAAGCCGCCAGCTGATCAGTCCCCAATCCGGCAGCGAGAGAATATTGAATTCATCGGCAAATTAAATGAAGAGTTTCTCCGTAATAACCCGGGAGAGCAGGAGCTTGCAGCCCGAATCCGGACCTACGAACTCGCCTACAGGATGCAGTCAGAAGCGACGGAAGCGGTCGACATTAATCGCGAAACTGACGCTACCAAGAAGCTTTATGGTCTCGACAAACCGGAGACAGAGATATTCGGCAGACAATGCCTATTGGCTCGACGATTGGTAGAGCGCGGCGTTCGATTTGTGCAGTTATACAGTGGAGGCGGGGTCTTTGATCAGAGCTGGGACGCCCATAATGCCATCATCCCGAACCACGAGAAGCGAGCCAAGGAAGTCGATCTGCCGATTGCGGGGCTGATTCAGGACCTGAAAAATCGAGGGCTGTTCGAAGAGTCATTGCTCGTGTTTCACACAGAATTCGGTCGCATGCCGTTCACCGAGGGCGCAGTTGGGCGCGACCATAATCCGCATGTATTCACTTGCTGGCTTGCCGGCGGCGGGGTGAAGGGCGGATCATCCTACGGAACGTCTGATGACATCGGCTACAAGGCCGGGGAGAATCCGCAGACTGTTTATGACCTGAATGCCACAATTCTCCACCTTATGGGCCTTGAACATACCAAACTGACCTACTTCTACAACGGCCGCAACATGCGCCTCACTGACGTTAGCGGTGAAGTGATTCATCCCATCCTGGCCTAATTCACTTCCCACCGAGCCACATGTAAAGATACTTATAGATCCTCGTGTACACATGCGGACGGGTTTCATCTCGGCTAACACTGTGATCATCCTTCGGGTAGAACGCCACATCAAACTCTTTGCCCGCCTCGATCAGTTTTTGCACCATCTGCACGGTGTCTTGAAAGAGAACATTGTCGTCCTGCATGCCGTGGATCATCAGTAGCTTGCCTTGAAGCCCCGCTGCAAAGTTGACGGGCGAACTCTTCTTGTAGGCCTCTTCGTCCTCTTTCGGCAGGTTGAGCCGATGCCGCGTATACCATTCGTTGTAGTGCGTCCAGTCGGTTACCGGCGCGCCTGCGACACCTGCTGCAAATACTCCCGGACGAGTACACATCACCATCTCGGTGAGGAATCCGCCATAGCTCCATCCCCACAACCCAACGCGAGCAGGGTCGATCATCGGCAGCGACTTCAGGTAATTAGCCGCCGCGACGGCCTCATCGGCATCCACCTGCCCGAGGGATCGGTAGTATCCGTTCCCGAAGTCCGAACCGTATCCATAGCTCGACCGAAAATCGACCGAAAGAACCACCATCCCCAGATTCTCGCACGCATAACTCGGGGAGAATCCGACCCACCGGTTCTTCGCGCTGTCGGCGTACATGTTGTCGAGAAACGCACCGCATTTCGTGCCAACCGGAATATTTGATGGCACGTAGAGCAGCGCATGAATGGTCTTGCCGTCCGGGGCTGCAAAAGTCACCTCTTTCGGCATGACGAGCTTCACTTTTTTGTAGTCTGGCAGCGGTGAATTCGTAACGCGAATCGGCTCTTTCGGCTTTTGGGCAGTCGCTTCGGCAAAGTAGAGGTCGGGTGACGTCACCCGGTCGCTACAGATCATCAATACGTTTTTGCCGTCGTCCGAGACAAAGCTGCTGTTCATAGTTTTTGTTTGTGCGAATGTTGGAGTGTTGACGGGCTGACGGCCAGTAAGTTCTGATTTTTGACCTTCGGGCGTTATTCGGTATAGGCGAAGTTCCAGCGCGCTCTTTTCCGTGGTCTCGACAAAAACATCATCACTGTCTTTTGGGCGAACGGCTCCGCAGACGTCATAGTTTCCCTTCGTCACCAACTCCGGATCGCCGCCAAAGTCTCGAACTCGATAGACGTGTCGCCAGCCATCCGTATCTGTTCCGTAGTAGACGTACCTGCCGTCTCTACTCCAGAAACAGGGTCGCCAATCGTTGATAAATCGATCCGTCTTCTGGTTGGCGATGGTCATCGGCTTCAGATTATCGATCTCGATGACCCGGAGTCTCCAGGACTTAAAATCGCCACCCATTTCGCTCAGGGCAATCCGCTTTCCGTCGGGCGACCATGCGACCTCTTGATTATAAAAATTTGGAGTTAACCCATCCACCCATTTAATCAGTCCGCCGGAAACTGAGACCACTCCCACACGTTGAACATTCGGGCTCTGTCCCACGAGGTTGCGACGGCGCGTACCGGCCTCCACAAGCTCTTTTGTATAATCGGGGATGATGATGGACTTGGCGCCCGAGCTATCTGACCAGGTGACGAGTAAATTCGCGCTGTCTGGCGACCATACATAACTCGTGACGCCGGTAGATGGCTTGCTCACCGTCGTTAGCTGTCTTACGTCCCCTGTCGCGCGATCAAGAAGGTAGACATTGCTCGCCCGCGAGTATGAGATAAATTTGCCATTGGGAGAGAATGCGTAATTTCCTGTACCGTCCTGCGTCTGCGTGCGAAGCCGAATCGGCGTTTTGCCGTCGACTGCCGCCTCGTACAGACTTCCCTTGTATCCGAATAGAATGCTTCTGGAATCGGGCGACCAGGCAATACCGCTTGGACCTGTATCGTACTGCACTTCTTCTTTTTTCTGGACTTCTGTTCGCTCGTCGTCCTGCAAGGGAAGTTTTGAGAAGGCGCGATAATCTGTTAATCGAACAGGTGTACCACCAGGAAGAGTAACGACATAAATATCGCGATGCCGAGATCCGTCCTTGTTCCAGAGGAAAGCTGCGTGCTTGCTGTCCGGAGCCCAGGTCGCCGAAGTTGGTGGCGCACCTGCCAGACTGGGGGTCTGATAGAACCGCTCGAATGGAATTTCTGTTTTGGGGAAATCTGTGGGAACGAGTCGCTGGGCCAGAGTGGCTGTGGAGAGACAGGCGAATGTGATCACACCGATTACGGGGTGCAAATGGGATCGGATCATATGAATTCCTCAGGATTAAGATCAGGCCAGGATGTCGTGGACTACATTTCCGTAGACGTCGGTCAAGCGATAGTCGCGGCCACCATAGCGGTAGGTGAGTTTAGTGTGGTCCATGCCCATCAGGTGCAGGATTGTGGCATGAAGATCGTGCACGTGAACCTTGTTCTGCTCGGCGTGCCAGCCAAATTCATCTGTAGTGCCGTACGCAATTCCGCTCTTCACGCCGCCGCCGGCCATCCACATGGTAAACCCGAACGGATGGTGCTCGCGACCGTCGGCGTTTTCTGCGGTCGGAGTTCGCCCGAATTCTCCGCCCCAGATGACGAGTGTGTCTTCCAACAATCCCCGCGCTTTGAGGTCGGTCAGTAACCCTGCGACCGGTTTGTCTATGGCGGCACAGTTAGCCGGAAGTTCGACTTTGAGCCCGCCGTGCTGATCCCAGAGCTGACAACTTGAGCGCTTGGAAGTCTGCGTATGGTAGACCTGAATGCAGCGCACGCCGCGTTCCGCCAGTCGACGAGCCATCAGGCACTGCGTGCCAAAAGTCTCCGTCATCTTGTCATCGAGGCCATATAGCTTCTTTGTCTCCGGGCTTTCGTTAGAGACATCGAATGCCTCGGGCGCCTCGGTCTGCATGCGGAATGCGAGTTCGAAGGAAGAGATTCGCGCGCTCAGTCGACTGTCGTCCTCACGATTCTCGCGATGGATTTCATTCAATCCCTTTAGCAGATTCAACTCTTCGCGCTGCTCTGAGAGGCCGGAGATTGTGTTCTTCAGGTTTGCAATCGGGTTCTTCAGGTCATTCACGA
>JBDUAM010000219.1:0-5155 GCA_040004655.1 Chthonomonadales bacterium
CCGGAATGCGACTAATAAGAGACTGCATTCCGAGGTGGCGCTCATTCGCCTGGCAGAAATGGCAGGTAATTTTAGTGGTCATACATTTAGCCTTTTCACATTTACCATCGCCTCATCCACGCATTCACGAACCTGCGCCCTGGTGATCCCATACATGTCCATGTAGAACGGGAGGTCCTTAATCGGCTCGCCCTTGCGCAGGACGATCTCCATGTGCCTGACGCATCGACGGCAGTGTCCTGCTATATCGTCTACAGTCGGTGGCATCGTCGGACGCTCAATTATCGGCCCTGCCTCGGGCTGTCCAATGTGAGAGGCTTCACACTCAAAACATGCGGCTTTCCACCCTCCGCCGATTTTCTTGAATTGGTCGACGGTCTTCAGCTGCTTGCACCCTACACAATGACGGGTATGGTCCGTCTTGGGTCGGCGCTTAATCTGCGTAATGGCCACCGCGACTGCCTGAGCGTTCTCCACGGAGGTGCAGGTGTGATTGTCAAGCACATCTTTACGCGCCGACTGGCATACAATGCAGATTGGCATCAACTTGCCTTGCTGTTCGAGGTCAAACGCACCCGAGGTCAAGAACTTCTTACATTCTCGGCATGTTGGGTTCCATGTATATTCATCAGGTTCAGCTTCGGATGGGTCAACAACCGCAGTCGCCATCTCCTGAAGATCGGACTGCTGAACATCCACAGCCTTATTGGCACCGGTCACCTCATGTTCGGCTTCGATGGCATTGCAATTACAGGTGGCAAATACCCGCGTTGACTTCAGGTAATCAATTTCGACATCCATCCCCCAGAATTGACCATGCCAGACATCGCCCAGGAGAGCCGCGCAGGATCGCTCTCGGATGGACTGATGACTATGGGAGCCGCTTGCAATATCAGCCAGAAGCAACCGAACCTCTGAATTCAATTTATCTCCCCATTCCCAACAATTCAACTCACCAGTACATCAACCCCACCGCCAACGAAATGGTTGTATTTTGCGGCGGCACTTATACATACCTTCACTAATTCATCTCCTGGCATCAACTCCGATTGACCAGTCTCCAGAAGTGCAGCATATGCCCCGTAAGCGAATTCCTCACCAGAGCCGCATGATACAAATCCATCAGCAATTATGCCGGCCTGAAAGTCACTGTCAATCCTCGCTTGAAATCCACGATGCCCAATTAAGAACAATCCCCCGGTTTCCGTGTTTTTATCAATCGTTGTATATCCGTGAGACTTGAGTTCATTTCTTAGCTTTGGAATGAAGTCTGTAACGAGCCACTTTTCCCATTTGTCGTGCGTCAGAGAATTGTCGATCTCTGGTAACTCGACATGGTGCTTGATTATCTGCCCCATTCGGTAAGAGCCACAGAACCCGAAGACAAATGAATGATCGGAGTGTGGCGCCGTTTTCTCAAAAACCTTCACATCGGCTCTTATGGTTCCAATGCCTCTACCAGAGCCCTTCCTATCTCCGCCCATGTACGTCTTCCCGTCTTTGATCCAACAAGCTATGCACGTCACTCTTTCAAAATCTCCTTTTGCGCCGTACGGCATTTGCCTGGTCGAAGTTCATGCCCGCTATTGCGACGTCTCTCTCAAAACAGCCCCGCCGTCAGCGCCTTTTTAACCCTCGGCTTCGTAATCTTCTTAACCCGCCCGATCGGATCACCACGCTCGAATGCAAGACACGTCTCGAGCAGCCACAAGGCATCTGCGTGGTTGTCGTCGATGATGTTCACCTCCGGCCATTTGACACGAGCTGCAGCCATCATCTCATCTTTGCTGGCGTTGCCCTTGTCTGTGGCGAATATCTTAATGTCCTGCACCGAAAACCCCCTGTACTCAACCTCGTGCATGTCGCAGAAGGACTGAAGCACAGCGAGAAAACCACCGTAGACGTGAGCTGCTTGTACGCCCATGTGCCTACGGACCTGCTCAAATGCGATGAATTTAATGGGGCGGTCAAACTCTCGACACTCGATCCGTGTGTGTTCGAGGAACATTAAGAAGGATCTGAACTTGTACCCATCCGACTGTTTGCCTTTGCCCTGGAGCCGACACACGCCGGAATTGCCGTGGTTGTCCGCCCACCCGCAGGTGGTAGCCATGTCGAGTGCTAAGATCGTTTCGCTCACTCTTTGCCATCCAATCTGCGCCCGGTGTTCATTTCAACTCCGACTGCCCGATCATCCCAAATCTCAACCATGCCAAAATCCTTTGAGCAGGTGATTTGTAATTCCTGCCCGACATGCTCTTTGCACCAGTTCCGGATCTCCTGCATATCAGACATGAAATCTGCGTGAGATAAGTAGCTGAGAATATTTGCCCGCGCGGTCACAATCCTCACCTCGACGCCCTCGGCGAGCCACGCCTTGACTCGTGCGACCATCAACGGAACAGGTGCGCCGATGAAGTTATGCCCTGAGCCCTCGTAAACCGCTAATGTCCCGTCGAGGTCCACTCCTACCCAGCCTGAAGTGCTCATTCCCGCTCCCTCATGAATTCCGTGCAGATCTTGACCACCTCGTTGCACTGATCAACATCCATCTGTCCGATGTGAATATCTGAATTTCCTAATTGGCAACCTAACCAGTTGTAGGCAACACTCCGAGACATAATTCCCCGTTTCCATATTAGGTCAAACGCATCGTGCGCTTTGATTCTTGCTCGACGGCATTCAGAGTCTGCCGGATCGCCGGCCATACTCTTGTCTGATCTGGCACTGACAGCAATTCCGCATTTTGGGAATCTCGCACAAACCCAACGCCCGTTGTCTCTCCCCCGATGGTCCTTGTTGCCGGATCGCTTCTGGAAAACCATGTGCTTTCCACAAGCAGGGCAAACATGATCAAAGCCCAAATCACTTCTCCGGATTTTCAGTTTTGAAGTCCACTCCAATGACCCGTACAATGACCTCCACCTTGTCACCAGGCGCAGCAACCAACCATGGAACCCGCTTGCGGTCAATCCAGCAACTGAAATTCCCATCGTCATCAAACATAGCGAGGTCGCCATCTTTATCTACCACCGCAATCGCATTTGAAGCGTTCATTCACATACCTTTCCTGATAACCACAATCATGATCCGGACCTCGTCGCCCTTTGCAATTTGCATCCACGGAAACCGATCGGCTCCAATAAAACCCAGGATTGACCCATGGTCGTCCCGGAGGCAGATATCGCCTGCATCGTCAACAACTCCCACGGTGCAATCCACGTAGGCCCCAACGTCACTCATCTGGATTAACCATCACTGCCGTCAGCCGGAAGATGAAGCGAGGAGAAATCGCGATCCGTGCCGCGGGCTTTTGAACCGCGCTTTTCGTCGACTGCCATGGCCATGGAGAGCTGAAGATCCTTTTCGTTAGCCCTGCGCGACCCGACCACCTCGCCCGTATCAAGTCGAGTTATCGCGACGGTCGACCCATCAGCTGCCAGCGTCTCCTGGCATTCGGTTTGGCGCAGTTCCTGGCCACTCTCGACAATGCGCACGAGATCAGACGCCTCAGCCTCGATCTCCCTGATTTTTTCCTTCCATTCGGTGGCGACGGACTTTGCTTCTTCTTTCACATGCGTTGCCGCCAACACTCGGCCGGCAAGCGCTCTGCTTCTGTGCAAGTGTTCGTCAGTAGTCAGATTGTGGAAACATTCGACTTTTACGATACCAAGTAGTCCCATTTGTAAACCTTTCGTAGGCGTTAAATATCCATCTCAATTTCGTGCTCGACCCAGCAGGCACCCACAAAGAGGATGATAAACAGCAGTGCAAAGCCATATGATGTCCACCACATTCCTGGCATATTACCTGCGGAGGCATGAGCCAGGGCCGATGTAAACCATAAGCCGTAAATCGAGTGGAACAGGAACGTGTAGGAACAAATCCTGATAACTCGAAGTCCTATTTGCATTAACCCCTCTTTCTGCCCAGTGGGATCAGCCATTGGCGACACATGCGTTTAATCAAGTACATGATTACCGCCATCCACGCCACGGCAAAAACTGCCTGTAAGATGCGGCGTCTACGAGTGCGACTGCTTTCACGTGACTGCCCTGAAATGCCAGTCACATGAGACGGAATCTTCCCCATGTTTTTCTCCTGCCTTATCCGGATGTCGTTGCGTCCCTCCAGTCGACCAGACCATTGATGTCGGTCCGGACTCAGTTATTTAACTGCGGCGCCGTCAATGCCGAAGCCCAATCCAACTCCTGGACCTCATGGCCACGCTCAAATAGCATCTTTCCCACAACCGTTCGATGGCACGAGTTGCGCTCCTCGCAGGCGCACAGCAGGAGAACATCCTCGCTGTGTAATTCCATCACCGCCTCAACGTAATCCATTCCCTCTCCAGAATCGAAAATCTGGATTTCGCCACCCTGGTAATTAACATTCCCGAGAGCCCCGCACCAGTGATACCGCGCGCCGATCAATGCTTTGAGTTCGCGAACGTTCCAATGAGGCACTCTCGATCTCTGGTTCATGCGAATATCGATGATGTGCAAATCCGCCGATTCTGCAACGCGCTTTAGCTCATCCGGCTTACGCCCGGAGTACCCCGCAAGGTAGATCAATGTCCGTGCCCTCCTGTCGAATGTGAGGCCCCGGCTACTTCAAATAACTGCCCAGATGCCGCCTCCGATGGTTGCCCGCCCGCGAACGGGTCGTCCTGGTCGATTGGTTTGACCTGCGCCAGCTTTGCCTTCTTGCGAATGACTGCTACCATGCCGTCAATCCGATCGAGCCCGAGTTGATAATCCCCTGCGCTTGGCGGATTGCCCGTCGTATATTCGACCGGGTTCACCTTGTCGCCCCGGTGGTGATTGACAATCGAGGCGAGCACCATGTATCCGTTGTTTTGTCCTGCGAATTCCGGGTAGCCGCTCAACTTGTCGACCCATTGATCACGAATGGCTTCCCAGTGCTCGCCACTCGTCGCGTCCGGGTCGAATCTCGACTCCCCGTCTCCGCCCATATCGGTGGTTTCACCGATATGGTTATTTTCTGCCATTTCATCGACACGTTCTGCCGATGTGTCGATTTGATGTACAACTTCACTTGCTACCCCTCCGTAGCCGCTGCTGGAGAGGCGCCGATAGCTGAATCAGCGGCGACAATACACGGAAACTTCCAAGTTCTCGATGGGCGACCCGAC
>JBDUAM010000428.1:0-5134 GCA_040004655.1 Chthonomonadales bacterium
ATGGACGCGGCGTTGCCCCGCACACCCTCGAAACCGGAGTCGAAGTGCGCCAGCTAAAGCAGATTACGGGCGGCGCCGAGTTCTGCGAAGTGTTCATAACGAACGCGCACGTCGCCAAAGATATGCTGGTTGGCCGAATAAGAGAACCCGCAACAGAAGCATTAATTCGACTTCTGCCCCAAATTACCCCGGATATTGGCATAGAATTGAATCCGTACCATCGAAAATGCTTGCGGCAGATCGCCTCGCCACCGCAGATAGCGATCATGTTGGCTGCTGGTGGGGTAACACGCAAGGAGAAACAGGTAATTGAGACAAACCAACATCTTGCTGTCGCCGCAATTCAAGCTCTGGAAATTGTTGGTACGTGGCAGGACGTGCGTGCAATAGAAGAACTCGCAACAGGTCACAGCCTGGCAAAATCGAATGAGGATATTCGAATGGCAGCACAGCGATGTCTGCCCATTCTGAAAGCGCGTGCCGACTCAGAGAAGCCTCGAAGTATCTATCTTCGCCCATCTACACCAACGGTTGAGTTACTTCGGCCAGCGCTTGGTCCCGATACAACTGACTCCGAAACCCTACTCCGTCCGGCCGAGAATGATCAGGCTTCTGGTTGACCCGGAAGATTCGGCTCAATAAGTCTATAAGTCGTGAACCAGCTTATTACAACAAATACAGCGGCTATCCAAAAGGCGCCGCGAACTCCCGCGAGCGTGATCAACGATGCCAGTAGCGGACCGGCGAACCATGCCAATTGTTGCGGCACCAGACTGAGTGTTAGGATGGCGGAACGGCGCTCTTTTGGGGCGTAATTGGCCAACAGGACCATTACCAGCGCACTGAGCCCTCCATGACACATTCCAAGTACAATGCGCCCTACAGCGACCTGTAAGACGACCTGAGCCACAGCCTGTACCACCAGCGCCCCACCAATCGCCACCAGACAGAGCCTCAGGGTCGGCAGATGCCCAACTCTGTCGCCAATGCCACCCCAGAGCGGAGTGGCTATCGCCATAGCAATCCCTGTGGATGAAAACGTATATCCGATGATCAGAGCAAGTTTATCGGGAGCGCCGTGATATAGCTGCTCTACGAGAATGGGTACGTATGGCTGCGCCATGCTGAGTCCCATGGCCATGAAAAATGTCACGGTAAACAGGCGCATGACGGCAGGCGTGTGGGTAACGGATCGCACGGCGGCCTTCAGACTCTCAATTACCTTTTCCTCTGCAGCAAGATGCCGTGGCTCTTCGCGTAGGAAAAAGACTAACAGAACTACCATGCCAAATGTGAGGACTGTGTCCAACCAGAAAAGAGAGCGAATTCCACCCTGCCGAATAATGTATCCACCCATGGCCGGACCTATTGCAATACCAACTGGGGCGCCAGCGCTAATCATGGAAACTGCTCGGCCCAAAAATGGTTTCGGGGTGATATCGGCCTGAACCGCCATCATCACGCCGGTGTTGCCGAGGACAAATCCACCAAAGAATCGGGCGACCGCAAGCATCTCTACGCTGTTTGCCATGGCAAATAGTGCGTAGATGAGAGTCGCGGCGACGCTGCTGCGAATGATAATGATTTTGCGGCCATAGCGATCTGCCCAGACCGCCCAGAACGGAAGGAGCGGCAAGCCAAGAATGAATCCGACAGCAGAGAGCATGCCTGTCCAGAACTGGATTTTCACTGACGGAACGTGGAGCACGCGAAGGTAGATCGGAGTGAAAGCGCTGAGGTGTCCGAAGGAGAGCGCCTCCACCAGCCCGGTTAACCCGAAAAGGAGTGTGGTGATCTTCCAGTTGTTGCGATGTTGGGTTAATTCGGTGGCTTCCATGTCGAGTGGGATTATACCTGTGCGGATTCAGGCAGGCGACTTGCTTCGGTGCAGGAAAATGGTCGCCCTGCCTTGAACCTCGAAGCGTGAAGATTCATCTCCCATCGTCGGGCAAAACCAATTGAGAACAAACGATTCCCCAACAGCGGTCACTCCATGGATGGCCCTCTGCTTCGGGATTATCTGTCTGGGCGCCCTCCTCTATTTCCCGTCCCTTACTGGCAGCAAAATCTGGGATGACCGTATGTTACTTGACGGCTCGGGCATCGGCGGAGGCTCACTCCGAAATTGCTTTGTACACCCGTTTATGGGCCGATATTTTCGACCCGGGGTGGCTGTCACCTTTGCGCTGGAACGCCAGTTGTGGGGCGACAACATTCAGCCATACCGCATGACAAACCTGATCATTCACCTGTTGAATATCGGTGCGATTATTGGGTTGGCGCGCTCAGCATTCGGTAATCGACGGGCCGCAGCGATTTCTGGACTTCTTTTTGCCATCCATCCTGCGTTGGTTTCGAGTGTCGCGTGGGTTGGCGGACGAACCGATACTCTCGCTTGTCTTTGGGTCACCCTCTTCTGTTGGGCCATTGTCGTGGCATCGCAACATGTTGGTGAGAAGCGATCTTTGTATCTGGCATATGGCGTTGGGGCGTATTTATTCGCCCTGTTCACAAAGGAGCAGGTCCTACTCCTACCAGTGCTCGTACCTGCGGCTTTTGCCGTCTGGAAACCGAAAAGCGGCGTTCGGTTGCCCGGCGACTCGTGGGTCGCCATTCTTCCATTCTGCCTCACGATCTTCTTTTATCTCGCAGCATCGTCTCTCATTGGAGTCCCCCATGGCAGTCCGTTGACATGGGCAGTTTCCGAACGCCTGTTGTTAATCTTCCGGTCAGTCGCAGACTATGGACTACTTCTCCTATCCCCGACCCCATTCACCATGCATTGCCTCACCATCAACGCGTGGGAACATCAGGGGACCTGTGCGGTCTGGTTGGGCTCATTCTTACTGTTCGGTACCGGTGCAATTGCGTTGCCGCTCATTCGACGAGCGCCACGGGAGGCATGGTTTGTCGTCCTCACGGCACTGGCCATACTACCGGTGATCAATCTCATTCCAATTACGTTCTTACAGCTTGCTCCCTATCGTGGATGCCTTGGCGTGATTGGAATTGCCTGCGTGGGTGGATCGATTACATCAGCATTGACACGGAAATCGGTCTACTGGTGGTTCCCAGCAACAGGTGTGTTCATCTGGTTTACTGGCCTCACCGTCTGGGGTGGAATGCAGTGGCGCGACGAGGAGACGTTATTCCGGGAGTTCCTGAAGAACGATTCTGCCGACCTCACCATCCGGTACAATCTGGTCTACTACCTCCGCGAGAAGAAGCGACCCATAGAAGCTGCGCAGGAAGAGGTCCATCAGCTCGAAGCAATCTTTGGGGCAAACGGATGGCAAGACGGTCAAAAGGCATTAGATTCTCTTGACCGTAATGAGGCCATTCGTCGAATGATAATGCAACTGAAGGGCGACGGCGGGTCCGTGAAGGGCTACGTGGCATGGCAATATGCTATCCTCGGGGACATCCGGTGGCAAATCGGCGATCGTGATGGAGCCGAAGAAGCTTACAACGCAGGCTATCTTTTCGATCCGACCCACGTACAGATCAAGATCGGACTCGACAATGTTCGGGCCGCTAAAACTGTTGCGCCACCTATTTCAAATATCCTCAAATGAACTCCTGACGGGAATCGTAAACGTAAGCAGGCCAGAATAATAATCAAGTACGCCGTAACTGGAAGAAATCGAATTGCCAGAACTAACTCAAAAACAGAATTCTGACGACCCAAGGCAGAGCGGGTCGCCGCACTCTCTTTATCTCGGCAGCCCGTTTGGAATTCCGCTCAGGCTGCATTTCACGTTTCTGCTCCTGCTCGCCTATTTTGCACTGATGGGTTCGGGGCCTGGCCGCTGGCAGACTCTAATCCTGATGGCGATGCTCTTTACCTGCGTCGTTTTACATGAACTCGGGCACAGCGTTGTCGCACAGCGATTCGGGATTAATGTTAGCGAGATTGTGCTCTACCCCATTGGTGGCGTCGCGCGCCTGGAGAAGCTACCCAAGCCTAAGGCAGAGTTCTGGATTGCTCTGGCGGGTCCTGCTGTAAACGTTGTTATCTGTGCGATTCTCTACGTCTTCTTCTTACCGGGCAAACTCGGGTCCACCCTTCTGAATTTGAACCAACTGGGTTACGGGTCGTGGCCGAAATTGCTTTTTCAATGGAATTCGATGTTGATATTCTTCAACATGATCCCTGCTTTTCCGATGGACGGGGGCCGAGTTCTACGCGCAGTTCTTGCCATGAAAATGCCGGAGTATCGGGCTACCCAGATTGCAGCAACAATTGGACAAGCGCTGGCCTTTGTCTTCGCGTTCTGCGGTCTCTATTTCCAGGCTTACACATTGCTCTTTATCGCCTTCTTCGTCTACATCGGCGCTGGTCAGGAAGCAGCAATGGTTCAGGGCAAAGCGCTGGTGGAGGGTCTCGCTGTAGATGCAGCCATGGTCACTGATTTCCAAACCATGGAGTGCGGCGCGACCCTTGCCGATGCCAAAGAGATGCTTCTGCATACATCCCAGACGGACTTTCCTATTATGGTCGGCGAAGAGGTTGTCGGGTTGCTGAGTCGAGAAGCTCTTTTGCGGGGCCTGGCATCAGAAGGGCCGTCAGGCTACGTGGCGGGAGTAATGCAGCGGGACTTCCCGGCGACTACACCGGACACACTCCTTGAACATGTAGCGATGCAGATGCAAGTCGATCAGATTTCCTGCGTACTGGTGGTTGTAGAGGATGGCCATCTGCTTGGCATGGTGACAAAAGAAAACCTCGCGGAGCTACTGGTTGTGCGGCAGATCATGAGACGTACCGGGCGGAGGCAATCCTGAGTCATCTGGTACTACCGCATCGACAATTGCCGCAACCATGTTTTGTCGACGGCCAATAATTACCGTTCGATCTGCGTGTCCGATCGCGCGAAGATCAGCCTCGCTACACACAACAACGGTGCTACGTAGAAACGTAAATATGTAACTTTCTGCTTCTTTTGGATCGGTAATTTCTGTAACTCCATATGATTTCACTTTTGAATTCACTTTATTATCCGGAAGGTAAAAGATCGCACTTGGTCGCCGAGTTCGCCCAGTTACTAAAATGATTGGCATCTTGTCTGAGGTCATGGCCCTATCCCCTGCCACTTGCGCCATCGACTGCAGCGGATCAAGCAGATATGTTTGA
>JBDUAM010000009.1:0-5114 GCA_040004655.1 Chthonomonadales bacterium
GTCTCCGGCCGACAGCCTCTACCGGTCGATTGAACTTCTTCGATATTCGGGCACCGATATGCTTCCGGTCGTTAACGATTTTGGGCATGTGGCAGGCGTTTTCAATATGCACTGCCTGCGGCCCTTCCTTGCGCGGGACCTGGATGATGTCGATCTATCTGAGCCGGTTGAGAAGTGGATGCGACAGCCTGAATCGCTTGGGCGGACCGAGATGGATGTCGATGAGATTCTCTCCGCAATAGCCGCTGGCGGCGAAACGAATCTCATCATTGTCGACAATACTGGTCGCTATTACGGCATGGTCACGCTTGCCGACCTGCTTTCGCCGCATCCAACACCCATTCGACCACATCCAATTGGAGGCATGGCGACCCCCTGGGGTGTCTACCTAACGAATGGCTCGTTGCAGGCAGGTGCCAGCAACCTCAAGCTCGTTGGCGGCGGCGTTGCCATGGGGCTTGTATTTGCACTCTCAAGCGCAGGCGTTGGCGCGCTCTGCATGGCCATTCAGAACTGGATGCATATTCCAGTCTTTGACATTCTGCGGGAAAAGCAGCCCAGCACAATCGCTTTCGATAATCTTGACTGGTATCTGATCCACACGATTCCAGTAGTTGCCCTTCTCGTAATCATGCGATCGTTGCCTCTTGCTGGCTACCATGCTGCTGAGCATCAGTCAGTACACGCCATGGAGCGCGGTGAACCCTTGCTGGTTGACGTCGTCCGACGAATGCCACGGGTACACCCCAGATGCGGCACCAACCTGATGGCCGGCGGGATGATTTTTGGCTTGGTCTCTCAGTTCCTGCCTGCGCTTCACATCGGCTTTGGGCAAGCCGACAGCACCCTCGTCGCCGGGCTGGTTACAATCTTTACCTGGAGGAATTTCGGCGCATTCCTACAACAGTATTTCACCACGAGGCCAGCGACAGATAAACAGATTCAGAGCGCAATTAAGGCGGCAGAGGAACTTCAAGCGAAATTCCTGCAGACGCCGCCCGCACGACCCACCCTCATCCGGCGAATCTGGTGTATGGGTATGCCGCAGATGTTGCTGGGCATTTCCCTTACGCTTTTCCTCGTTTTCAGCCTGCTGGACAAGGTAGTGGACTGGATTTAGAGATTTTTGGCAGTACAATAAGACCCTGCAAACCGATGAATAACAGACTCTCAGGAGCCCTTTTTGATTACCGATGACATTAGACAGATTCTGCACTCCGCGATTCAATCCGCACAGAGTTCAGGTGAACTTCCGGATGGATTGGACGCAGAGGCGATGTCTATTGACCCTCCAAAGAACAGCGATTTTGGGGATTTCGCTACAAACCTCGCGCTAATAATTCAGAAGCAGGCTGGCAAACCTTCTAGGGAGATCGCAAACATAATCTCTTCGCACATCCCGGTCGGGGATGCACTCGTTGATCGAGTAGAGATCGCCGGACCTGGATTCATTAATTTCCATCTCTCGCCGCTATGGTTGAAGAAGGTGATGGAGCGCATCGAATTCGAGGACGCCTGTTACGGCACGAACACCTCCCGAAAAGGCGAGAAGACGCTCATTGAGTTTGTCAGCGCCAACCCAACTGGTCCTATTAGCGTGGTTAATGGTCGCGCTGCTGCCCTGGGGGATACTTTGGCTCGACTGCTATCCGCGTGCGGCGCTGACGTCGAACGAGAATTCTACGTCAATGACGCGCTGAATTCCACTCAGATCAACCTCATGGGTGAGTCGCTGGAAATGAGATACAAGCAGCTTCTCGGTCATGAGATAGACTTCCCCGAGAATACTGGTGACAAGCCGGAAGGCGTCTATTCCGGCAAGCCATGCCATTGCGGCGAATACCATCAGTTCCCAAAGGAAGGTTATCGCGGCGAATATCTGGTGGAGATCGCGCAGTCTCTCGTCGACGAAATGGGCGAATCGCTCGAAGCCATGGGCGAAGAGGAGCGGTTGACCAAGTTCCGAGAGCTTGCCGCGACCCGAATGATCGACCAGCAAAAGAAAGACCTCAAGGCATTTGGGGTTGAGTTTAATACCTGGTTCTTTGAGAGTTCTCTTTATGATTCCGGCGAGGTCCGAAAAACCATTCAGGCCATGAAGGATAGGGGAGTCGCGTATGAAAAAGATGGTGCTCTCTGGCTGAAGACCACGGAACTCTCCAAGGACGAGCAGGATCGCGTTCTGGTCCGGTCAAACGACCGCGAAACCTACGTCGCTGCCGACGCCGCCTATCATAAGAACAAGTTTGATCGTGGCTTCACCCGCTTGATCGATATCTGGGGTGCAGACCATCACGGATACGTCCAGCGATTGAAGGCTGGCGTCGCGGCGCTCGGTTATGACTCCGAAAAATGTGAGATCATCCTCACGCAGATGATTCTGCTGATGCGAGGCGGGGAAGTCGTTCGCGGATCCAAACGAGCGGGTGATGTCATTCCGCTGGTCGACCTCGTCAACGAGATCGGAATTGATGCCGCGCGGTTCTACTGCATGCTAAATTCATATGAGACTACCGCGACCTTTGACCTGGAGCTTGCGAAGAAGCAGTCCTCCGACAATCCGGTCTTCTACGCCCAGTACGCACATGCACGTTGCTGCAGCATTCGCACGGCGGCCGTGACTAAGGGTGTTACGCCGGTCGCTGCTGAGAAAATCGATGCAAAGTTGCTTGCTAACGAGCGCGAGGTCGCGTTGTTGAGAAAGCTCGCCGAATATCCGAAAGAGGTCCAGCTCGCCGCGGAACACGTCGCGCCACATCGATTGACGGGATTTGTACGGGAAATCGGGCAGGCGCTACATCAGTTTTACGAAGAGTGCCCGGCGCTTAAGGACGACGTTCCGGCAGATGTCCGTGATGCTCGCCTGGCAGTGTTCAATGCGACGAGGATTGTTGTGCGGAACTTATTGGCCTTACTAGGAGTTAGCGCTCCGGAGAAGATGTAGAGACTTTGTTTGCAGGTTAACAGGGAGCGCGACGTCCTTATCGGACGCCGCGCTTCCCTATGAATCACAGGAGAAATTATGAAAGTTTTGTTAAGGTCACTCATTACTGCTGGACTATTTGGAGCGGCAATACCAGCTTTCGCCGATGGTATCCCAGCCAAACCTAGACTGGTCGTGCTCATCTCAATCGACCAGTTTCGCGCCGACTATCTTACGCGATTCGAAGACCTCTATCTCCCGCCGGTATCTGGCAAGAAGGTTGGCGGATTTCGATACCTGATGGAAAAAGGCGCCTACTATCCGGATGCGCACCATGATCACGTGCCCCTTTCGACAGGTCCCGGGCATTCCGTTCTACTAACCGGCGCTCCGCCATACAAATCCGGAATCATCGCAAACGACTGGTGGGATCGGGCGACGAATAAGCTGATCTACTGCGTTCAAGACGACACCGTGCAGATCGTAGGTTCAGACTCCAAAATCGTGAAAGCCTCTCCAGAACACCTTAAGGTGACCACTCTCGGTGACGAACTGAAGATGACCACCGGTCGACAGGCGAAGGTTTTCGGACTTTCGCTAAAAGACCGAGCCTCCATTCTAATGGCTGGACATCTGGCGGATGCGGCCTATTGGTTTGATCCCATAGCCGGACAGTGGATCTCCTCCACCTACTATTTCAAGGACGACAAACTACCCGATTGGATGGTCAAGCTCAATTCCAGCCGACCAACGGACGTTTTCTACAACAAAGTCTGGGATTTTAGCGAAGGCGATGCAGCCAAAAAGCGACTCTTTACCCCAACCGGAGAATATGCCGCCGACGTATCCGGTATGGGCACGATGTTCCCTCACAAGGTCTCGTCTAAATCTGGCAAACCGGACGCCAACTACTTCAAGGCATTCACGACCTCCCCGTTTGGCAACACCTACGTTTTCAATACGGCCCGCGAACTGATCAAACAGGAAGCCCTCGGTCAGGACAACATCACCGATATCCTGGCAATTAATCTTGCTTCTAATGATTATGTTGGGCACGCATTTGGACCAGACAGCGCCGAGATGCTTGATATCGCGGTAAAGACAGACAAGGAGCTTTCTGATTTCTTCAACGATCTAGATAAGTCCATTCCGGGTGGGCTGGGCTCGGTTGACATTGTATTGACCGCAGATCACGGCGTGGCCCCAATCGGACCGATGGCCCACAAAGCTGGATTGCCGGGCGGATCATGGCCGAAGAAGGCCGTTCTGGACGCCGTGAATGCCGCACTCGTAGAACGATTTGGACCGGGGAAATACACAGCAGACTACAGTGAACCATATCTCTGGCTCGATCACGAGGTGATAAAAGCCAAGAAGGTTGATCTTGCAGAAGCTCAAACAATTGCGGCAAAAGCAGCCATGGCGAGTGGCAGGACCACGGACGGAATTCCTGCACTGTATGCTGCGTTCACTCCCGCCCAGATTCTCTCTGGTTCGTTGCCACCTACCGATATCTCACGGCACCTTGCACTCGGCTTTCATCCGTTGCTTAGCGGCGATGTACTGATAGTCGCCATGCCGGGAGTCATGCCTTCCGACTACCCGACCGGAACCACGCATTCCGAGCCATACGCCTATGACACTCATGTTCCACTCTTGATAGCTGGCACGGGAATTCGACCCGGAACCTACACCGAGCGGGTCTCAACGCTGGACATCGCACCGACGCTCGCGTTTCTCCTGCACGTAAATCAGCCGAGTGGATGCGAAGGCAGAATTTTGACTCGGGCGATGCTCAACGACGGACCTCGGGGCAAATAGAGACTAACCGAGGGATTTGACGACGAATGCCCAGCGGTCCGCGGCCTCCTCGATCAACTTGGAAGTCGGCTTACCTGCTCCGTGCCCAGCGTCGGTCTGGATGCGAATCAGTGTTGGGGCATCACCAACCTGGGCTGCTTGCAATGCTGCGGCGAATTTGAAGCTATGCGCTGGCACTACTCGATCGTCGTGGTCGCTGGTCGAGACGAGCGTAGGTGGATAGTGCGTTCCCCGCTTGATGTTGTGTAATGGGCTGTAAGCCAACAACGCCTTGAACTCGTCCTCGTTGTCCGGACTGCCATAGTCGCTCTTCCAACCCCATCCGATGGTGAACTTGTGGAATCGCAGCATGTCCATCACGCCCACCGCG
>JBDUAM010000407.1:0-5113 GCA_040004655.1 Chthonomonadales bacterium
GGCCGCTGGAGGCGAATCCTGTTTTTCCCGATCAAGTCGCATTTGCACACAATCCATTTTACTGACCACAGAATATTCACCGAGACTGCCCGATGCTGATGCTTCTCATTCGGGCGCGGTTGCGTTGCGCCTACAACGCCATGGTTCAGGGGATCAACCAGAACAGGCTGGCGGCACTCGGAATCGGCGTTGCGGTGACCGTTGTCTTTTTTGGCGTTTTCATCGGGTTCCTGGCGCTGTTCAATCTCAGCTCCTCGCCTGCCGCCATGCGCGACATGGTGAACAACCTCTTCTTTTTTCTCTTCATGTTTCTCTTTGCGGGATCGGTGCCGTTTGTTGCGTCCACGTTGCTGCAGGCAGGCGACTATCTGCTCCTCAGCGCCGCTCCAATTCGCTCATCCTCCGTGGTCGCGGCGAAGCTGTTGGACGCCACGATCACCAACTCGCTGCAGTTCACCGTCATCGGATGCCCCGCGATGCTCGCCTGCGCGGTCTACCTGCACTTCTCGCTTGCGGCGTGGATTCTGCTGCCGCTGGTTGTGGCGCTCTTCATACTTATTCCGGCGCTGTTGACTTCCGTGATTCTTCTCATCGCGCTTGGGATATTCGGACCCAAACGAGTCGGATCTGCCATTTCGACCGTGAATATCGTGCTTGCGGCTGTGGTTTGTTTAACCATTGTTTCGCAGATCAACAATATGCCAGTTGGACCGGGAATCATGCCCCGCGCGACGGAGCCGCACATTGCCTCCTCGACACACGCGCCGATTTCAAGCTGGTTTGCCCATCTGGTGATCTCTATGGGCAACGGCAACTGGGTATCGGTTTCAAAGTGGCTGCTCGGACTATCCCTGCTCACCGCGATGCTCTTTGCCGTCGGCATGTTCCTAGGCGGAAAGCTGCTGGGGTCGGCGGCGGCAGTGGAAGATGGCGGTGGTCGAATCGCCCGCCCCGAAGGCAAAGAAATCGCAGCCAGCCGAACCGGATTGCTGAGGATGTTCAGTCCACCCGTCGCCGCGATCATCGCGAAGGACCTTCGATACATCCTGCGCGACACCGTTCTGCCGGGGCAGATGGCCATGCCGATCATCCTCTACCTGGTCCCCTTCGTACTCGCGCTGCAGCCTTCCGTGCGCTCCATGGTGACGCACGACGAGCTTGCCAGCATCTCCCTCGGGATGATCGTGATCGTGATCTACATGCAGACCTCCATTCTCTCGCTCACGTGCATCGGGCTGGAGGGGCGCAGCTACGGCATGCTCATGAATTCGCCCAATCACGCGCGGACCATTCTGGTGGCCAAGTTCTGGATGAGCACGCTGGTGACCACCGGACTCGGGTTGACGCTGGTCACGCTGGACGGCCTGATCTTGCAGCAGAAGCTCTGGCAGATTGGCGTGGAGTACTTCATTGTGGTGGTGAGCTGCGCATCGCTCTGCGGAATGGGCGTGGGACTCTCGGCGTCGCTCCCGCGGTTTACCTACGAGAACCCTGCGCACCGGGTAAGCGTCTGGGCGCTGATCTTCGGCTTCTTCGGGTCAGCAGGCTATTCTATCGCCATGACCCTCGCGCTGGGCGTACCCATCTACCTGCGAATTGCCTCGCAAATCGACTCTCTCTGGCCAATGGCGATTGGCGTGTCGGTGTTCGTTGGGCTGTCGACGCTGTTCGGATTGGTCCCGATGATCATTGGGTCAGATCGACTGGATCGGTATCAGTGGGAGCATTAGGGCGTGAATGGGAGAATGGGTGAGTCGGGGAATGGGAGATTTGGATTGCAAAATCGTCGTTGGGACAGTCTCCGGGTGTCCGTCCCGGTCGACAACTAGGTTGAAACAGAGAACGGGATGGCAGTCGGCGTCAATGGCTTGTAAGCCACCATTAATTTAGTGAGAACGCACAAAAAACCTAAACAACAGTAACGAGTTCTCTCACGGACCAGATTTCATCAGCGCGAAGAGGTTCGACAGACGATTCTGGAACTACAATAACCGCAATCGACTCGCCGATAGCGTTAAAGAATTCCACGATACAACCTCGCTCTCCACCGGTGGGGTGTGGAGCAAAGTCAGTAAGCGTCCCGACATCGCCACGCTTCAAGCCGTCTTCAGGTACATCCGTCGCCAGTGCAACTCTCTGAAATAATTCAAGCATTATTTTCTCCGCGTCTCTCAGGCTTCAACGTGACGAAATGAAACCGTTCGTCATGATTCAGCAGGATCCAGATAGTTGTGATTTCCAGGGTGTAACCGTTTACACCGACAAGATCACCCGAGACTGCATAGATTCTACCGTAAGTATTCTGTCGTTGTGGACTTGCGTTATGTTCGCCGATATGTTTTAGTATGGCGTTTCGTAAGGGAGTAGTATCTGGCAACGTAAACCCGCCCAGAGCCAGGAAACCCGATTTGTCATCTTCGTTTCTCGGAGCAAGCAGATACTCTGATAACTTTTGCTCCTCAATAATGGCATCTTGAGGGATTTTCATCCTTGATTCGCCCACGTAGTAATGATCGATGAATCCAATGCGCAAGCGTTCCTGAAGATTCGTGTGCAGAATAATTCGTCGCCTAAAGTGACTACTCCTGCTGAGGAGTCCAATCCCTTGACCAACAAATGTGCTGCTGGGCGTACCCATCTATCTGCGAATTGCCAACCAGACCGACTCCCTCTGGCCAATGGCGATTGGCGTCGCCGTCTTCGTGGGGCTATCAACGCTGGTCGGGTTGGTCCCGACGATTATTGGGTCAGATCGGTTGGATCAATATCAGTGGGAGCATTAAGGCGAGGGAATTTGAATCGTTCTTACAAAAACTCCTGACAAGATTGTACGTATAGTTTTATCCGAATTCCCTCCCCTAGACTTGCTGAGGACGTAACGAACGACCACCTTGAACTTATGAATTTACAGCATCATAAACTGGACTGGGAGCTCCAGGAACTCGAACTGAATCCAAAATCTTGTCGTATTTCATTTGCGCAGATATTATTTCGTCGTGATCATATGGCGAACTCGTAATGCAAAAGAAAGCGTTGCCGCGACTTGTCTCAATAACTTCATATGGTTTCAGATTTGATTGCTGAAGCAATGGCTTTATTAATAACCATTGCTGTGCATTCACCCAGTTACCCCAATATGTTCGAAAGATATACTTCTCGATCACAGAAATGGACAATTGGCTTTGATAAAATAGTGCTTCTTGTTCACATGGAGGCGTGTAGCCTTGCGGACGTTCTAACAATTCCGTCAGAGGTCCGTTACTTATGAGGTCAATTCTTTCCATTAACTTCCAATTGTCCGATTCCGAATGCACGTATCCGTATATTCCGTTAATATAGTCCATGGTGGATGTGGCTTTCTGACATATTTCGAGAATTGCATTTGCTGGATAATCACTGGTCAAATTCAACCTGATATCTCTTGGAGTATATGAACGCGAAACATCTTCATTTCGTACTAAAATTGATAAATAGTCTTCAGTTCCCGGCATATTCCGCACAGGTACATATGACAGCATCCTCAGGTTAGGAACCTTATACTCCTGAACGATATTTTTCGAATCGATTTTCCGTTTCCTTCCATAGGTGAGGCGGTTGTTCCAGTAAACGCTCTGTGTTCTCTCGAACAGTCCCGGCACTATGGACGAAACCGACCGAGCTAAGTCATCAACGGCGTGCTCTACATCACTGTCCATTTCGTCGAAAAACATCTTTAATCCTACTGCCCTTTTAATCTCCATTAATACCAGTGGATAACGCTTTTCCATGTGCCACCAAATTGCTTTTCTGCAAGTTCGACGTATTTGCTGACTTGGGCCCGAGCACGAGCCGCGCTTGAGCCTAACGGCTTTAACTCATGAATGGTTTTGTTAACAAAATCAATTGCATCAGGCCTCAATGACGAACCTTCAAATACCGCCTTATTTGCATCCATACCCAATTTTTCAGCCCATTTGTAAAAAGCATCATGTTTTTTCATGCCTTTGGCAATTGCCGCAGCGACATGCGGTATTTGCGCACCCCTAAGCTTGTTTGCGACACCACAAGTAGTGGCCTTTGCAACGGCCTTGTCTACTGCACCTTTCGCAGCTGCTTTAGCAACAACTTTTGCTCCACCGGCACCACCAGATGCAGCAGCGATTCCAATGTCCCAAAATAACGAGCTTGCTCCAAAGGCTGGTTCGTTCTGAAACCTTCCTCCATCATAAAAGCCCATTGAAACACTGTGCAACAATGCAGCGCCTGAGGTTTTGACTCCTTCGGACCAGACGAGGCCACTACCAAGATGCCTTACTACATCCCAAAAGCTGACGTCTCCAGCTAACCCAATCGGATCAATCCCACCAATCGGATTACCAGCGACATATGCGTAGAGATTGTCCCCGCCGTCGTACCCAATCGGATCCCGGCTCAGCCATCTGCCCATCTCCGGACTGTACCAGCGTGCGCCGCAGAGGATGGTTTCATTGTTTGCGTTCTGCTCGGTGTAGTAGCCCACCTGCCCGCCAAAGCGGAACGGGTTTGGCAGGTTCCAGAGCACGAACGTTGGTGCGCCGTAGGAGGTGTAGTTGTACCGGTCCGCAATTTCCTGGTAGATGTTGGTAAGCAGGCGTGTTTCGCCTTGCGGACCGAAGTGGTACCAGAGCGAAATGTTCATGAGCTGAACACGCTCGGATACCAGCCCTGCAGCGCCCCAGGTGTAGATCGCGCGGAGGCCCTGTGTGGACCCGCCACCACCGCTCACTTCCCCGAGCGGCAAGTCGCCATCGTAGACGGTGAAGATTTTCGGGCCGGAACCTGCCTGTGCCCACATTCGTTGGCCGCTTGCGCCGTACCCGTAGGTGTTGGTAAAGCTTCCGCTCGTCTGGCTGGATAGCTGGCTCTGGGAATCCCACGTGAAGGCGCTGCTCGTGAAGTTTGTGCCGGAGATTCCGGTGAGGTTTCCGTCGTTGTCGTAGGCTACACTGCCACCGGGTACCGTGCTGAACTTATTGGCATCGTCGTAGGTGGCAAAGGTATTGCCGTTTACGCCGGTGATATTTCCAGCAAGGTCATATCCATATGTATGGGAAGTTGGAAGATAACCGGTTCGGACATCCCCGGTCAGGCGATA
>JBDUAM010000252.1:0-1541 GCA_040004655.1 Chthonomonadales bacterium
CCCGGCGCCATCATACCGGTGTATGCAGGTTTGGGGGCATTCGGCATGATAACTTGACGGACTTCGGAACGGATTCCATCTGCGCCCACAACTAAGTCGCCTATTGCACTGCTGCCGTCTGCGAAGTGGGCCACAACTGGCTCGCCAAGCGCATCTTCCAAGCCCACAAAGTGTTTGTTGTAATGAACGGGAATTCCTTCCTTTTCGGCATGCGCCACAAGAACGCTATGCAAAGCTGCACGGGTGATCATAACCCCGGCTTGTCCGTAACGTGCAATATCGCCACTGGAGGATGATGCGAGGGTTCTACCGGATTGGTTCTCAAAGATCCAATTGCCGGGGGTAACGCTTGCGTCTCGCACGGACTCGATCACTCCCGCTGCCGCCAGAACATTCATACCGTTTGCTGCCAGCCCCAAAGCTCCGCCGGTAGCGAGTGGACCGCTGGCGGCTTCGAAGATTTGGGGTGAGAGCCCTGCTCGTTGCAGAAAGATAGCAAGGACGGGGCCTGCAACCCCGCCTCCAATAATCAGAATTCGTTTTGAATCAGCCCTCATGGAAATACCTCCGCTTGTCATTATCTCAGTCATTGAGATGATGATACTCTAAACAGAATGGTGACATCGCGCAAGCGGAAGGAACTGGAACGCGCGGTCGGCTTCGAGGCGGGCCGGGAGTTGGGTGCGCGTAGCATTCTGTTCCATCAAGCCATTGCGACTATCGCCGGGGTCTCAGTCACCGACTTAAAATGTCTGGATTACGTTGACCGCATGGGAGACGTTACCGCAGGTGATCTAGCGCGACTGACCGGATTGACGACCGGGGCAATTACCGCAGCGATTGATCGGCTGGAGAAAACGGGACTGGCACGCCGCGAACGAGATGGACTGGACCGCCGCAAGGTCTTCATACGATTATGTGAATCGCCAGCGATGGCAAGAATTGCGCCATTCTATGAGGCTATGGGACGTGAGTCGGCTCAAATGATCGGCAGATATTCGACTTCGCAATTGGAGACAATCAAGGATTTCTGTGAACGGTGTATCGAAATTATGCGCCGACAGACAGATGCAATCCGAGCTTCTAAAGATAAGACAGCTGATCGCTAAAGAAAGCCTGAACGTTAGCAGAATCGGCGCTCATCGCGTTGTACGGACGATAGGGAGCGGTAGGCTATTGCTTGTCAGCCTCCCTTATACGAGGAGCGCGTGTGTCAGAATCAATCCTCCAAATTCGATCAAGCTTCATCGGAATTTTCTCAACATCTCAGACGAAGACTTGCGCCTGAGGGAAGAGTAAAAAACACTAATTGACAAGGAGGTACCGGCTCATGTAATTAACGTGTTAGTTAATTAACGTAGTGGTGAAGCAAAAATGCAATCGGATCGCCTCAATGCAACCTTCGCGGCTCTTGCTGATCCCACCCGCCGGGCCATTCTGGCCCGGCTAAGGTTGGGTGAAACATCCGTGAACCAGATTGCTGAACCTTTCGGCATCAGTCTGCCTGCGATATCCCGTCACCTCAAAGTTCTTGAGAAGGC
>JBDUAM010000128.1:0-5104 GCA_040004655.1 Chthonomonadales bacterium
TATAGTAAGCTGCGAGGTCCTTCAAATGTTCCATGGCGGTCGTGCATCGCTCGTCCAAACTTGGCGATGGCAGGCGATCACCGGTTCTCAAAAAGTAACCGACCTCTCGCAAAATCCACGGATTGCCAATGGCGGATCTACCGATCATGACGCCATCGCAGCCTGTTTGGGTGAGCATGCGGAGGGCATCGTCGGGAGTTCGGATGTCGCCATTGCCGGTCACGGGCACCGATAGCACCTGCTTGATCTCCACGATCCAATTCCAATCGGCGTCGCCCGTGTATCCCTGAACGGCGGTTCGGGCATGCAAGGCGAATGCTCGCGCGCCAACGGCTTCAAGCTTTTGCGCCAGAGAAATCGAGTTCAGCGCGCTCTTATCCCACCCGGCACGCATCTTCACGGTAACAGGAACATTCACCGCCCGCACAACAGCATCGACCACGCGAATGGCGGTCGGCTCGTCTTTCAGCAGAGCCGCTCCCGATCCGGTTTTGCAGACTTTTGGCACCCAACAGCCCATGTTGATATCGACAATTCGAGCTCCGCGGTCGACCACAATGCGCGCCGCCTCCGCCATAATCTCAGGGTCGGAACCAAACAACTGAACGGAAAGAGGCTGCTCGGCGTCGGTCCAGTCGAACATCTTCCACGTGCGCTCGCTGTTGTAATGCAGCGCCATCGTGCTGATCTGCTCCGTGACAATTAGTCCGGGTCGACCAATCCGCTTGCAGATGCGGCGGAAAGCACCGTTGGTGACGTCGGCCATCGGCGCGAGGATCACCGGCGGGTCGACCTTCACGTCGCCGATGTTGAACGCCGGCGCAACAGATTCATTTGTGGATGAGCTGAGCATAAAATCCTTTTGTCGTAACGCAAACTTTAACAGAGAATCGTACCACAATTCCCCACCCACGAGGAATTTCCACCCTGAAACGAGAATCGAAAGCATCTTAAATCAGGAATCAACGATGACCTATCCCTATTTTGACTCCCATATCAGGCGCATCAATAAGAACCTCATTATTCTCAATCTCTGCTTTCTGGTGGCGGAGTTGTTCGTGGTCAGCTATGTGCAAAGCAAGTTTGTTACGCCGCGAGAATCTCCCGTCGCAGAGCAACAGAATGCTCCCCTCGACCTCAAACCGGCTGATCTGTTGAAATACACGTCCATCTCCTCGTTCACGAATTCTCATATTCGGGTCAAAGCAAATAATGCGATTGACGTTGAATGGGCCGTCTGGAATTTATTCGTTCGTAAGGCTCATTTTGATGGCAATCGAGACAAGATCAATTACCATCTAATTCCGCTAGGAAATCGATACTTGCTTGTTTTCCCAGGTGCGCCGGGTCCACAATCGACATTTGATGGGAAAGTAGAACCGCTGGAAGATGTGGACCGACAACAAGTGGAGACGACCTACGGGAGTCGGGGTAAGCAAAAACCGAACCTCTTACCTTACGTTCTCAACTGCCTTACGCTTCCGGCTCCGGGGTCCATTCTGAAAATCAATTTCTCAAGTTCATTGTTTCTGTTTGCGTTTCTCTGTGCGTTGCCGATCTGGAACTTGTTCCGGTTCATCCAACGCTCACGTAATCCGCTCAAAAACCCGATTGTGAAAGAGCTTGGAAAATTTGGCAGACCAGACGAGGTCGCTGGAAGTATTCAGGCCGATATGTTAAAGGGGAAGAAGAGATTCGGGGAGACGAATATATCAGAAAATTGGATAGTAGTTGCACGGACCTTTGACATGTTGATCATTCCACAGGAGAATCTAATCTGGGTCTTTGAGAAAGTTCGCGGCGCATCGCCCTGGTCAGAGATCGTGCTGGAGCCTCGCACCAAACGCACGGTCTTCACAGGTCAATACATCTTCTATGCTCGACGAAAAGTGATTCAGTCGATGATCGATCACATTCAGTCTCTGCGCCCCTGGCTGATCATAGGGTGGACTTCTGAGATCAGCATGGATATGATGGGCAGGCGGCAGGATGTGATTGCCTATGTGGATGAACGCAGAAAGAGTTATCTTGCCGGAACCGCCATGCCCATTCAGCATGGAACGTCTTCACCCCGAACTCCATAAATCGGCAAGTTAGAACCGACCGCCGGGTCCAACCCGGCCCATTGGTCCGGGTCCCATTCCGCCGGGCTGATGACTCTGCATTCGTTCCATACTCTGATTGTGCATATCGTTCATTCGTGCCTGGGCCTCGTCTGCACGCTGTCGGGCGGCGTCCACTCCAGACTGGCCCGAAACCTGTAGAGGTTGTCCACCGAATCCGGGATTGCCCGGTCCAGCATTGTTCTGCGGGAACTGGCCGGGGCCAGCATTCGGTACGGAACTGTTGGCGTTCGGCGCTCCCATAGAGAATGGTGCGTACATCTTTTCGTTTTGGCGTGCTCGAAGGTCCTGTCGCCACGATTTGAACTGCACCAATAACGAGAACATTCCCACAACAAGCAATATCCCAACACCCAGTTGAATGGGCGTGAGTGGTTCGCGGGGTTGCTGCATTTTGAGGGGTGGTTTCGGCGGTGTGGGTTTAAAAGCTGGTGTCGGAGCTGCAGCAGCCTTCTGAGCATTCGGTTGGCATCGGGGGCAGCCATTTTCAAACGCCTGAATCATGTATCCACAGGTTGGTCACTGCATCGTGGGTCCACTCCCTTATTCCGACTATTTAAGTTCGTGATCGATTCGGTGTTGTTGCAGAAAATTCCTGCCACTTAACACTTTTTGCTGTAAAAGATATTTACCGTTTGTAGACTCGAATGCGATTGTTCTCGCTATCACCCACAAATATTGTGCCGTCCCGGTCGACAAAAATGCCGTGCGGTCGATTTAACTGGCAGTTTATGGGATCATCTCCGTCTGGACCATCACCCTTTTTTCCATTGCCTATCAGGACGTCTATCCGGCCAGTTTTCATATTGATCATCCGGATGGAGTGCGACTCTGTGTCGGCGAGGTAGATGTTGCCTGCGGAATCGAGGCTGATTCCTTTTGGCCCCGAGAGCGTTGCTTCGAGGGCTGGTCCGCTATTTCCGGTGAACCCGGCCTCGCCCGTACCTGCGACTCGCTTCATGGTTCCGCTTGCAACGTCGAGTTTTAGGACCGTGTTGCCACCTCGAAGCGCCAGCAAACCATTGCCATCCTCGTCGAAGACTAAAGCCCGGGGTCCGTTAAGAGCCGATCCGGAGATCGGCGAACCGTCGGGGGCAGCGCTGAATCCACCGTTGCCTGCCCACGTGGAGATGATGCCTGTCTTCATCTCAATCTTTCGAATACGGTTGTTGCCGATGTCGCAGATGAAAAGATCACCATGACGATCAAAGGCAAGGCTGTGCGGTTGGCTGAGTATTGCGAGCTTTGCTGGTCCGCCGTCGCCATCAAAGCCAGACTTCCCGTTTCCACTCACATTCGTGATGATGCCGGTTTTCGCGTCCACCCGCCGAACCAGGTGGTTACCGATCTCGACAAAGTAGAGATTGCCTTTCCTATCCCAGGCAATATCGTAGGGCTGGTTCAACGACGCCTTAAGCGCAGGTCCACCGTCGCCGCTTCTGCCCGCAACGCCATTTCCGACGACCGTTTCAATGATGCCATCGGGCCGAATTCGCCGTATGCGATTGTTGTCCACGTCGCAGAGGTAGAGCGATTTATCCGGGCCACGCGCGATTGCATAGACGTTGTTGAGTTGAGCGAGATTCGCGGGACCACCGTCACCAGAAAATCCCTTCACTCCCGTTCCAGCGATGGTCGTGACATGGGGTGCGCCCGTTTGAACAAGGCTTAACGCGCTAAGCGCAGTAATGAGTTGGGCGAGAATCAATTTGCTATCCTTCAAAAAGTGTTGGATGATATCGGACGGCTGGCCTAAAGATACTCGGGTTCTACCGTTCGATCACCACCCGCGCTGCCTGTGTTCAAAGTCCCGGCGGGTTCAAATAGCAGCACTTCAACTTCATTAACAGCAACGGGTCGATGCTCTACCCCACGCGGCACGACGAGGAACTCACCTTCGTGCAACTCGACCACGCGGTCTAGAAATTCCATGTTGAATGAGCCACGCACGACGAGAAACATCTCGTCTTCATCGTCGTGATGGTGCCAGACAAACTCTCCCTGAAACTTTACGAGTTTAACGTGCTGGCCATTCAACTCCCCAACAATTTTGGGATTCCAGAGTTTTTTGATCTGCGCAAATTTCTCGACGAGATTAACTTTATTTATATCCGTTGCCTCCGCCACCATGTCTCAGAATTGGGATTACGTACTGTCTGGCCCCTCAGCTCACTCCCCGCAGGGTCGATTTAGCCAGCCTACACTCTTGACATACCTATGTATCTTTGGTTACCATTTATACGTATAGCTTCGGATTGCATGAATTCCATCACGGAGAGTTTACCAGCAGACTTTTTATTCCCTCGGATTCCGCTGACCGTTCAATTCTTGACCTTGTCATCATGGAATGGAGCCCGTCGGCAAATGCATTTCCTTATCGATAAGAGAAACAACGGATCACGAGATGTTCACAATGCTTTCCTAATTCCAACCCCAAGCAATCCCGCTCTTAACGAGCAATAATTCGAAAGGAACAACAAATGCCAGAGAGTAATAAGAGCGCAAAAGGCGATGCCTTGACCGGCAATTCGACCGGTGGATTCTCGGCTGAGGAACGAGCCGCAATTAAGAATCGTGCCCAAGAGCTCAAGAATGAAGCGCGCGCGGATCGAAACAAAGCGCAAGGAGAGAGCGACGTGATCGGAAAGATCACGGAGATGACTGAACCCGACCGCGGAATTTGTGAGCGGCTCCATGCCATTATCAAAGATAGCGCACCATCCCTTTCTCCAAAAACCTGGTACGGTATGCCCGCTTATGCCAACAAAGATGGCAAGGTCGTCGTCTTCTTCCGGGACTCGCAGAAGTTTACGGAGAGGTACATTACTCTCGGCTTCAACCAGGAGGCGAACCTTGACGAAGGCACAATGTGGCCCATAGCATTCGCACTGAAGGAGTTGACCACCGAAGACGAGATAAGGATTGGCGCGCTCGTGAAGAAAGCAGCAAGCTGAGAACTGATCGACTTGATGTCAAAGGAA
>JBDUAM010000184.1:0-1540 GCA_040004655.1 Chthonomonadales bacterium
CGAAGATAAAGGTCTTATCTTTCCGAATGGGGCCGCCAAATGTTCCGCCGAACTGATTCCGCTTGAGCGGATCGACCGTCTTCACCCCGTTGACGTAACCGAAGTAATTTGCCGTATTGAAGACCCGGTTGCGCACAAACTCAAACGCACTCCCATGAAACTGATTTGTGCCCGACTTCGTTACGATGGACACAACCCCGCCCGCATCCTGCCCATATTCGGCGGCGTAGTTGCTGGTCTGCACGCTGAATTCCTGCAGCGCATCCGGAAAGGGAAACGGCTGATTCACGTTGCTGATAATGTCGATGTTCGGTGCGCCGTCCAGGTAATATCCTGTTTGGTTTTCGCGGGCGCCGTTCACGGAGACCGTCACTGCTGCCGGAAATGTCTTCGCGTTGCCCTGGTCGGCGTTATTCGACGGGGAGATCACAGCGCCTGCCACCAGCGTCGTGAGCGAGGCGGCGTTGCGGCCGTTCAACGGAATCTCCACCATCCTTGTCGAGTCCACGACCTCCTTGAGCGTCGGCGTAGTCGTGTCCACCTGTACCGCCTCGGCATTCACGCTTACGCTTTCGCTGGTCGAGCCCACAATCAACGGAATGTCGATGGAAAGGCTCTGGCTTGCCTGCAGGACCACGCCCATCTGCACAAACTTCTTGAAGCCCGTCATATCGGCGGTCAGCACGTAAGAGGATGGCTTGATGGTGATCATCGTGTAGAAACCGTCTCGCCCGCTGGTCACCGTGCGCGTCTGACCGGTTCCCACTTCGGTGACCGTTATCGTCGCCCCTACAATCGCGGCGCCGCTCGCGTCGGTGACCTGGCCGGTAATGTTGCCGGAGCCTTGACCCCATGCCGCGCAGGAAAGTAACCCGACGAGCAGGATCAGACAAATCCTGGTGCAAGTTCCGATTCGCATCACATTCCTCCTAAAAGTTCAGCAACGTTTTTTGTACCTTCGTCTTCATTTCAATAGCGCTTCTCTGCTCAGGCGGATATGCCTGTTGCCCGGAGTCCTTGCCGCTACTGTTTTCTGGAAACATTCAAAGTCAACACGTTTCCAGCTTCTCTGATGGCAGAGAACAATAGCTTTAATTTCGCTCCTTTTGCAATAACAATTGATCGAACCGATGGTCTGACCTTTAACTGGACTGACCATACTTCTGAATTGATGCTGCGGGAATGCCGAATTCGACCTGGTC
Source organism: Chthonomonadales bacterium (assembly GCA_040004655.1). Lineage (GTDB taxonomy): Bacteria > Armatimonadota > Chthonomonadetes > Chthonomonadales > CAJBBX01 > JBDUAM01. The sequence goes on from JBDUAM010000184.1 coordinate 1,203, forward strand.
GGTGTGTTCGGGTATGAATCGGAATGGGATGTTACAGACGTGAGTGCGGCTGACGATGCCGGGAGACGGCCCCATATACGCCAACAGCGGAACAACCAATGTGGCCACAGGACAGCCAGCAAATCCGGTGCCAACTGGACTGAATCAGGCCTACAGCTATGACTCATTTGGGAATATTCAGCAGAACGGCAGCTTCAACTCCAGCTATACTCCCAGTAACCAAATGTTTGGCTATGCCTACGATGCTGCGGGTAATCTATTGGCAAACGGTTTTACCAATATGACGTGGAATGCAGATAACCAGTTGATTTCGGCTGGTGGCGCGACCTACATCTATG
>JBDUAM010000008.1:0-1539 GCA_040004655.1 Chthonomonadales bacterium
ACGTCGAAGTGATAGCGGCGGGGCAGGCGGGCGCACCGACAAGGAAGGAGCTGAACTGGGCAAAGAAGCTGGTTCCCATGTACAAGCCTGACTTGGTTATTTGGGGATACGTCACCAACGATCCAGAAGAAGGTGATACCAAAAACGGTTTAAGCTACGTCAAAAATGTTCATTGTCCGCCCGACGATTTTCCTATTCGGACCATCACTTTTGTCTCGTCTTTGTTTCCCAATTTGGGTGATGAACTATTCAATGTACTGAGAAAAGGAATTCGCACCAAAAAGATGTCTGGCGATCTCTTTGGCTATGATTTTGCTGATTGGGAATTGAAGTTGTTGGAAGGAAAAAACTGGCAGGTCTACAACGATACAGTCAAAGATCTGGGTGAGTTCGTCAAAGAGCTGCCCGTGCCGTCATTTGCCATGACTCTTCCTTCCTGTGTTTTCACAGGTAACACGAGCAAGGGTAAGGAGCTCATCTCTTTTATCCGCAGTTATTACGACGTCAGGTATAAGCCTGTCCGCGAACTCTGGGAGAAAGATCACATCAGGTGGTGTTCCAGTCTCGACGCTTTTCTCAATGCTGCTCAGCAGGACAAACGTATTGAATCGCCTGATCCGCCACTGTGGCTTGGTATCAATCCTGCCAATGGACATCCAGGGCCTTTAGCCACACACTGCCATGCTGTGGAGGCGGCTAACATCTTAGAGGCTGACTATGCCTCGGTTCTGGGCAAGAAAAGCATGCCAGTCGACACAGTTGCGGTGCCGGTGATCAACGATTGGTTGCCTTTCAATATCAGTCTGCAGCAAACTGGTGCGAAGATATTTTTTCTCTATCCAACCAACGAATCAGAAATGCTATTTATGCCGATTCGCAAGCCGTTTGTACAACTCAATTTGGCCAATCCAGTCTCTCTCAGTCAATTGACGTTGACTGGTGCCAATCTGAAGAGCGCCGACATTTATATCAGTTCCGATGATCCAGATAAACACTTCGACGATGGATCGCTGATCGAACTTGGGGCGAAAAAGGGCGGATTTGAAAAGTGGAATCCAACGTTGAGCCCGCGTACCGCGTTGGTGAATACGCTCAGAATCTGCGCCAAGTTTAACGGTCCAGATCGACGTCTTCTCCTGGACCTCGGTGATGAGAGTCAGCGACACTAGAGATAGATTTGCTAGCTGTTAGTTTTCGCTGGAGTTGACGCCGGCGATGTGCGGCTGCTCCGCAGTCAGTTTCGGAATCCGCTCAGACAGCGCTGTGAAGAGTTTCCTTCCACCGCTTTCGTTCAAATGAGTGGAGTCGTAGAAGTCCGACAGTGTAAATTGATCGGAGTCATCCATGTCTATGAATGGGATGCGATGCTGTTTCGAAATTGCAGTAACTGAGGCTAGATATTTTTCGTAGACACTTTTATCTATCAGTTCTCGATTGTATTTTGTCAGTGGCATGTTGACGATCATTATCGGGACGTCGTGTTGATTGCACAGATCAAGAGTCTTCTTGAAGTATTGAAGCTGCTGATCGAAGAGCTTG
>JBDUAM010000494.1:0-17292 GCA_040004655.1 Chthonomonadales bacterium
AAAATGGCGCTGGTCGATACAGACCTGAATCAACTCGTCGAGAAGATGCTGGAGGCCAGCAAGTCCGCCGGGGCGCCCATCTACAAGTGGCTAGAATAGGTGAATCCGCCGCTCGCGTATCAGGAAACGTAACAAAATCCGAATTCCGAATTAGCCATTTGAGCGTGAAACTAATCTCATACGTACAAATTTTACAAAATATTCCTAAATCGTACTAATTATTATACATTCTGCTATAATACGTTGTTACGCTCAAATATGAGAGTAACGTGTTGGATGATCGATACGGTTTCAAAGGTTCGGATGTTCGATAGTCATTCATTGACTACCTTTCTGATCGCTTTGCGTCTCATGCTCACCCACACTTTTTTTGATCAGAAAGGATCAATCAATTGGCAACAACTGGAACTGTAAAGTGGTTTAACGCGACCAAAGGCTTCGGCTTTATCTCCCCGGAGAGCGGCGAAGATGTCTTTGTTCACTTCAGCGCCATCCAGTCCTCGGGCTACCGAGAACTGTATGAGGGCCAGAAGGTCGAGTTCGATGTAGAGAATGACCCCAAGGGTAAAGGCCTTCGCGCTGCGAACGTCATCGTTCTTTAATCGCTGAACTACTAACAGCAAATTAAGAGCAGTCTCCTAACGGAGGCTGCTCTTTTTTCGTGAGTCTTATCTGGTTACTCGTGTCGCAAGGCGTCGATGGGATTCAGGTTGGCCGCGCGCATGGCCGGATACATTCCAAAGAAGATACCGATGAACGCAGAAAACCCAAATGCACCGAAAATGGACCAGAGCGGAAGGTGAATGGGAATTCCTGGTTCGCCGCCCATTCCGCCCGGCATTAACTTCGCGCTCAAGGCTCCGACACCATATGCCACACCAGCCCCCAGCGCAATCCCCATCAGTCCGCCAACGCCCGTTACGGTAGCCGACTCAATGAGAAATTGCAAGAGTATATCTTTCTTCTTGGCGCCTACGGCCTTACGAACACCGATCTCTCGGGTTCGCTCGGTGACCGATACAAGCATGATGTTCATTACTCCAATACCGCCCACCAGCAGCGCCAATCCGGCGACACCACCCAACACAAGGCTGAACAGGGTGAGAATCCTACCAATTGTCTCCAGAATATTCTGCTGACTGTCAATCTTGAAGCCCTCAGCGTTGTCGTGCAGGCGCATCAGGGTATGCCAGACCTGATCCATCGCGTCCGTGATGATTACGCCAGCTTTTGGCTGAGCAAAGATGACCCCCACCATTTCTGTACCCACGAATCGCTTTTGGGCAGTTGAGATCGGCATCAAAATCGTTTTATCGGGATCTTCCGGGCCAGATTTGCCCTTGGGTTTCATCACGCCGATTACGGTAATGCTGACCCCTTGAATTTCCATCTGCTTGCCAACGGGGTCTTCATCCTTGAAGAGTTCGGTCTTCACTTTGTCGCCAATGACGGCGACTTTCGCCCAGGTCGATACGTCCTCAGGGAGGATAAATCGACCACTTACAACGGTCACGTTTCGCAAACGTGGATACTCGGATTCAACGCCGTTGGCATTCAACTTCATCGAGTTGCCAAGGTGTGTGGCGGACATGTTGTTGCCGAACGGAAGTTCAGAAGAGATGTTTCCCAGCAGATCGCACTGGCTCTTGATGGCGCGAACGTCGTCCATCGTCAGACCCCGAATCCGGTGGGATCGCTGTAGCTGATTGTAGTCGGGTTCGTAGGCGATGATGATGAGGTCAGAGCCGAGGCGCTGGAATTCAGCCACGATGCGCGACCGAACACCTTCCACCAGCGCGACCATGATGATGACCGCACTCACGCCAATGATGACACCGAGCATGGTTAGCATGGACCGCATTTTGTTGACGCGGAGGTTAATCAGCGCCGATTGTAGGCCTCGTAGTAAATTCATGGAAGGTGTGAGACGTCAATCCCTTTAACGGATGATTGGAACCCATGGCGTTCGGGACCGATTATCCAGACGAAGTAAAGCAACACCACGTTTCGCAGAACAGGGGGGCTGGTGTGAAATCAGGCAAGCTTAGTGCCCCAAACCTGCGAGACTCTCGCCATGCCGACCAACACATTGTCGTCCAGGGCCAAACGATCGAGCTGCACACCGATGGCATTCAGCTCTTCAGCGCTGGTCAGTTTCCGTTCAATCAGAAACGGGCCGCACTCTTCAAGCGTCCATTCGGGCAGACGTTTTGCCTCGCCGGTGGTGACAACTGGCTGAACGAGTCGAACCTGCACGTCGGCGAGTCCCTCACCCCGAACCATGCTATATAATTCACGGCCAATCAGCGGATCTGCGCCGTGAATTCGCACGGCAATTCGGTAAAGGTCAAAACACCGTCGATACGCCGGGGAGTCCGGGTAACTGAATGGACTGCTGAAGTCGCCATCTTCCACGAGGAGTGTTCCGCTCGGTTTCAACACACGGATCATCTCGCGAATGGCAAGATGAGGAGCGGCCATGTGCATCAACACAAATCGACTAAATACAAAATCGAACGAGTTATCCGGCAGACCCGACTCCGCTGCATCGCCGCGTTGGAAGTGCGTGTTCGTCACCCCGAGTTGAGCCGATTGCCTCTGGGACTCAGCGACCTGATCCTCGCTGGCATCGATCCCTATGACCGTACCCGTTGCTCCAACATGCTCCGCCATGTACCGCGACAGAATTCCCACACCACACCCGAAATCGGCAACTCGCATGCCTTCACTCAATCCAGCCAATTTGAGAGCGTCACGAGTATCCGCGCCATGCACTTCGTTGACCACCGCCAGTCGACGCGCGGCCTCTGATCCCGTGTTCAGTACGTATTTGTTGAATTCGCTCATGCTACAATCACTCCAATCTGGCGCTTGTGGAACAAAATGTCGAATGGCGACGTCAAGTGGGCATTACAACCTTCAATGAAATATTGACCGTGCAGGGTCGTGTGAATGTGACCCTGTTGAATAGAAATCAGTCCGGGAGAAGAAAATGGATGATTTAATCCACCTGCAATTCAACGAGCACAAAATTGAACTTCACCGTTATATTCGTATCCACGCGGATTCGACCCTCTCAAAGCAGCTCGGCCTGAAGCTGGACGAGTATCGCGAACGCCTTCTGCAGCCAGACCTGGATGCTCACCGTGAGACCAGCACCAACTACAAGGTCTGGATTCTTCAACAGTTGCTTGATCGCAACACGCTCGATTTCAACGACCTGAAAGCCTCCGTCACGCCCGGTTCTGACCACTATACGCTCTCGCTGGCCTACCTTGCTTATGCCTGGAAGGTGATTGAGAACTACACCTACGCACTGGGTGAGAACAATCGCGGGGGAACGGGACTGCCGGAACTCCCATGGACCTTCGGCGCGACCGCACCTCTCGGTTCACCCATGGTCGCCCCGGGCGCCTAACCGATCTGGTTCTCCGTCTCCTGCTCGTAACATGAATAGTAGTAAGGCGTTGCGGCCTCAAATTCGGCCGCGCACGTGTCGACCATTTTGTAGGTCGGCACAAATCCAAACGCCTTACGAATATTCCGGATCATCTTCTCTGTTAATCCACATGATTCGCTGATCTGCCTGTCCGTAAACCCGAGCTTCTTTGCTGCCAGCAATAATTGTGCGCCTTCGGAATCGCGGTCGAGCGTATCTGCCAACTCGGCCAATTGCTTGCCGTTCAGCTTCAGTTTGGTCTCCATTTCGATGATTACACCAATCTTGGAGAGGAACCAGTGGTCGACATTGCTAAGCGCGTGAATCTCTTCCGCCATGTAACCCCGTCGCAATGCTTCTGCGATAGCAAACAGTCGCTCATCGTTTGGAACCCGAATCTTCTCCTCAAGTTGAACATCAGAGAGCACGTTGATCGCTTTGACCGAGAGCCCGTAAGCTCCGATCTCCAGGCTTCGCACTGCCTTGAGCAGAGCCGGTTCGAAGGATCGATCAATCGACATCACCTCGCCAGTGGCTTTCATCTGGGTTGTGATCGTTCTATCCGCCAACTTGAATTTGTCAAAAGGCCATCGAGGGATCTTTACTACGATGTAATCTAGAGCAGGTTCGAAACACGCGAGCGTCTTCTTCGTGACAGCGTTCTGAATTTCGTCCAACCGCATGCCGATAGCAATCTTACTCGCCACACGTGCGATGGGGTATCCGGTCGCCTTGGACGCGAGCGCGGAGGATCGAGAAACGCGCGGGTTCACCTCGATGATATAGTACTGGAAACTGTCGGGGTCAAGTGTCATCTGCACATTGCAGCCGCCTTCAATGCCCAGTGCGCGTATGATCTTAAGCGAAGACGAGCGCATCATCTGATACTCTTTGTCGGAAAGTGTCTGCGATGGCGCAACGACAATGGAGTCGCCCGTGTGGACGCCCATGGGGTCGAAGTTTTCCATGTTGCACACGGTGATGCAGGTGTCGTTCGCATCCCGCATTACTTCATACTCAATCTCTTTCCAACCAATCAGGCTGCGCTCCACCATGATCTGGTGTCGCATGGAGAGTTTGAGCCCAAGTGCGCCGATCTCCATAAGCTCCTGCGGATTATGTGCGACGCCACCACCGGTTCCACCCAAGGTATACGCTGGCCTTACGATCAGGGGCCAGAGATCACCCTTGGCGACCATGGCGAGGGTCTCGAGGTCTTCGACAATCCAACTCTCGGGGACAGGCTCCCCAATTCGACGCATAAGGGACCGGAACTCCTGCCGGTCTTCCGCCATGCGAATAGACTTGAGTGGCGTACCAAGCAGGCGGACGTTGTACTTATCGAGAATCCCTGCCTCAGCAAGCTGCGTGGCGAGGTTCAACCCCGTCTGCCCACCGAGGGTCGGCAGCAACCCGTCCGGGCGTTCCGCTTCAATTACTCGCGATGCAAATTCCACATTCAACGGCTCGATGTAGACTCGACTCGCCATCTCCGCATCCGTCATGATGGTTGCGGGATTCGAGTTGATGAGCACGACCTCAATGCCCTCTTCGCGCAGACTCTGACAGGCCTGTGTGCCGGCATAGTCGAACTCGGCAGCCTGACCGATGATGATGGGCCCACTGCCAATCACCATCACTTTTTTGATACTCATGTCTCTCGGCATAAACGTCCTTCTGGTTCGCGATATCTTGTTCTACGACAACCTACTGGTTGCCCCATCTCTTGAAACTCTCTTGCATAGCCGCCTTTGTAGTAGCGTCCTTTTCGGCGGCGATGGCTGCCTTAATCGGTTCCTTCGCTATTTTAACCTTGTAACCTGCAAGCTTGGCAACAGCCTGTTCACGAATGACGTGATCGCCATCTCTTAGCAGTTCGATTAACATGTTCTGCAGCGGGACATCGTCCTTGAACGCCTGCATTCCACGGGTGATTCCATGCTGTCGAACGGTTCGCGGCATTCTCGTTGCGATTGCCTTCATCAGCAATTTTTTATTGGCGTCCGATTTGCCCAGGCAGATACCATCGATCGCTGATCGCGCGATGTTGGAGTTGAACGATTTCATGCTCAGCATCTTTTCAAAGAGATCGACATTGCCATCTGCATCCCAGGTTCCGATGGTGTGTGCCGCCGCTGCGATGGAGGAGTAGGGGTTGTAATCGTTCACAACATTTCGCAGGTCTTTGATGTCCTGCGGGCTTGACTTGAGGCCGGCAAACACCCGAATTGCCGCAGCCTGCACTTCTTCAGGCTGGCCCCAAAGCATGCGGAGCTGGTTTCGAAGTTCTTCGTGTTTCAGGCCCTTTGCCTGATCCAGAAATTCTTTGATCAACAGGGGCTGACCAGATTTTACAACGGTCGTTAGGGTCTCACTCACCACTGACAGGGGTGCATCTTCGCCGCAGAGTTTCAGGGCCGCATCCAACTTGTCCAGATAACACGGCGCAAATTTTACGATTGCGCGTAGGTCGCAGTTGTCGAAGTCGAAGTTAGATCGTTCCATGAGAATATCGTGATCGGGGTCGAGCAAGAATGCATCTGGCTTACCATACGTCGCGATGTCGAATGATTTCGTTCGCTCGGCAAGATGAAGTGCCCCCCGGGTGATCACACCCTGTCGAATAACGGCATAAGGCAAATCAAGCATGTAGACTTTTGGTCCAATCGCCTCGTTGTGCTTCTCCTGTATGTTGACGGTGATCTTCTTGCCGTCATCGGCGGGAGAATACGTGTATTCGATTACGGGGTGCCCAGCTTTGTAGACCCATTGATCAAAAAACTGGTCGAGTACAATTCCACTCGATTCCGAGATGGCGCGAATGAGATCGTTCGTGTCGACTGGTTTGTATCCGCACTTTCTTAGATAGTGACCGAGAGCGCGATAGAAAACGTCATCCCCCAGTTTTCGGCGCAGCATGTGCAGCACGAGCCCACCCTTGGGATAGGTGTGGGAATCGAACATGGCGTCCTGATCAGGATAGATGGGTGTAGCAATCGGTCGAACGTAGCGCTTGGATTCCGTAAGATAGGAATTGAACGCATGCCTTCGTTCGAGATCGTAGTAATCTTTACCCCGGCTGTGTTCAATGTATATCTGCTCGCAAAACGTCGCAAACCCCTCGTTCAACCAGATGTGACCCCAATCTTTGCAGGTGATCAGGTCGCCAAACCATTGATGGGAAAGCTCGTGCGAATTGAGGGATGCCATGGGGCGCACACCGCTTCGAGCATCCACAAGCGAGTCTGCGCCAAGTGTTGTCGCGCTGACGTTCTCCATGCCGCCGCCGAAATCCCACGATGCGGTCTGAGCGTACTTCGGCCAGACATACTTCACGCCAAATGTCTTTGAGAAAAAGGTGAGCATATCCTTGGTATCACCAAAGGATGCAGATATAGTGTTCGCCATGCCCTTCGGGACGCAGTAGAGCAGATCGACACCTTCCCAGGTATCCCGAACGACGTCCATTTCCCCACCGGCGAGGCTCAGCAGGTAGGTTGCGTGGGGTTGCGTCATCTTCCAGTGGAATGTCCGCGTGTTGGTCGATTTGTTGAAGGTCGCGCTGATCAACTTGCCATTGCCAACAATAAACCAGTTTGCTGGAGCTTCGACAATAGTCTCAGAGGTTGCCTTGTTGTTCGGGTAGTCGTAAATGGGAACCCAGTTTCGATTGCCTTCTGATTCGCCCTGCGTATAGAACGACAGATGGACATTCGGCTCATAAGGATCAGGCTCTATCCAGTGGAATCCGTAGCTGCCATTGAGGGCCACTTCACCTGTAACGGCCGGTTTGACACTGTACTTGATTGCTACAATGAGATGGGAATCCGCGTGGTAAGTAGTCGGAGCCGAGAGAACCAGGTGCCTGTCAACATGACTGAATTTGACCGACTGGCCGTTTATGGTGCACGACTTGATGATCAACACGTCCCCGGCATCAAACGTGATCTGATTGGCAGGTCGCAGGGTGACGAGCGTTTCAGTCGCCGTACCGTCGAGACTTCGTGTCGGCAAGTTCAATTTGATTTTGACGGCAACATGCTTCAGGGCATATTCGCGATCGCGTTCATAGTGAATAGAACCTTGCGGCACGGCAAATGGATTCGGTTGCCTTGGAATATTCACCTGCGCGGACACAAGTCGACCTGCAAAGATGCCTGCGAGACATATGGTTGCTGCAATCAATTGTTTAATCTGCATTTTTGTTTCCGTTCTTCGCTTTCCAATTATCGTCGACACGATAGATGCCAATGTCCCACTTCAAAACTCGCTTCAGCGCGATTTGATTCTCAGGTGTGATCAACTCCGGGTAGTGTGCTACCCACCACTTCTCTCGCCACTTGCCATCCAGTATGGCGATATACCTCGGCGATCCGGCAAACTTTCCAATCGGGTCGTGGTCATTCACGAGACCGACTTGCACGTGGATGGCCTTAAAACTATTCTCCATCGTAATGCCCGGCGCGACGTCCCCGATCAACACGCTGCCAGCGGGCAGAGTTCTGCCCAACTCCTGACTAAATTCTGCCTGACTGTACGCGAGGTGCGACAACCAGTCAACCGTCCAGGCAATGTTCACACATGCCCATATTCCGAGGCAAATCACCGCGTACTTCGGTGCAATATGAAAGTCACCTCTTCGCAGGCCAAGCAGTGCGATCATTACGCCGATTACTGCTCCAAGTACCAGAACCACATTTGTCTCGATCTGCGGTAAAACACCATCAAAATGGACCAACGACAACGCTGCATGAAACCCAATCAGTCCGCCAAACGCAACCGGCAACAACTTCGACTTTGAAGCCCTGATCCGGGCAACAACCGGCACAAGGTTCATCAACCCGACTGCTGCAAGGGCGCACAACGCCGGGTAGACCGTAACATAATATCGGCTCGGCGAATAGCTGATGACGGATAACATCACCCATCCGGCAATAAACCATGCCGCTAAAAACCGTTTCGACCGCGCGCCAGTCTCCATCTCAAACTTTGTCGCCAGCCCGCAGGCCGCCAACGTCAGAACCACCGGTGAATGCCGAAACAGATAAGGCATGATGCCCCGAAAATCCCCGATGAAAGCGTGCCGAATATTCTCCAGCAGATGCCGCAGCGAGTGCGGCTGCACCTGATGCACCCGATAGTAGTGGTTCATAGGGCCAAGCTCCGCGCTGTTTGGCAAGTACCAGACCAGAACACAAACCAACATCGCCCCGGCCCAGCCTACGAACCAGCCAAGTTGTCGACGCAAGTCGCCTTTTGCGTATAGCCCGGCAATTGGCGCGGCCAGCAGAAACAGGGTCAGGTTTCTGGTGATCATCGTCAATGCCAGAACCAGTCCGACTGCTACGAAACCGATTGTTGATCGCTTCTTGTCAATACCTTCGCGCTCGGTCGACCAGACAAAGATCAGGAACGCAACGCATGCCATCGCCTGCGCGGGCGTATCCATCAATGCCATTCGATTGTAGAGCGCGTTGATATGGCCCAACGCGAGAAACAGCAAACCTACGACTGCTATCTTTGATCCAAATGCCTTGCGCAGCCCGAGCCAGAATGCCCCGAGCCCAACCAGACTCAGTACAGCCGAAATCAGCCTCGCTTGCAGCATTCCCGAACCGAATAACTGGAATACAATCGTCTGAATTACATGCAAGATCGGACTGACCAGCACGTTGTTAAATTCGTCGGTTCGAGCCGTGCCAAACAACGCGACATTTCGGGCGTTGTGCGCGTAAAACCCCTCGTCCGTCAGGAGCGCTGCGCTCCAGTCCAATCGAAGGTAATTATCCGACCTCAAAGCAACGACTCTAAACAGAATTGCCAGAGCAAAAATGAAAAGGACCAGCCATCGCTCGAGACCCGGTTTCAGGTCAGTTGAGCGAGCGGGAATTTCCCCATCGACCGAATCAGCTTCCATCGATCATCTGCGCGAATTGCGAGAAGAAGTAGGCGCTATCCGTCGGTCCCGGCGATGCCTCCGGGTGATACTGAATACTGATGATCGGCAGCTCTCGGTGTCGCAGCCCTTCCACTGTTCCATCGTTCAGGTTGACAAATCCGACTTCCATGCCGCCCGTCAACTCGTCGCCATTTACGGCATATCCGTGGTTCTGCGAAGTGATGTGGACCTTATCGGTCGCCTTGTCGAGCACCGGGTGATTGCTGCCTCTGTGTCCAAACTTTAACTTGTATGTCGAAGCTCCGAATGCAGCTCCGAGCAACTGATTACCCAGGCAGACCCCAAGGATCGGTTTCTTACCAACGAGTTCCTTCACCGTCTGGACCGCATACCCAAGCGTCGCCGGATCACCCGGTCCGGGCGAGAGCATGATGCCATCGGGGTTAGTATCGAGTATTTCGGCGGCGGACGTTGTGCAGGGGAAGACAGTGGTCGTGCAGCCCTGCTTGGCGAGGCTGCGCAAGATGTTGTATTTCACGCCGCAGTCCAGCAGCGCGACCCGATACTTCTGTTCGCCCTCTGCGAGCCACTCGGTCGGTTTGTCGATGGTTACTTTTCGTGCAAAATCGAGGCCAGAGTAACTCGGAGAATTCTTTATCCGTTCTACGACTTCGGCAGGGGACTCATCTGTCGTGATTGCGCCCATCATCACGCCGTGCGACCGCAGCTTTCGAGTTACAGCTCGCGTATCCACGCCTGAGATTGCGCTGATGCCCTTCTCGCGCAGGTAATCGTCTATCGTCCCGGCATTTCTCCAGTTGGACGGTGCGGCTGCCGCTTCATGGACCACGAAGCCCTGAACCTGAATCTGTCGACTTTCAACATCATCTGTATTGATACCGTAGTTGCCGATGAGCGGGTAGGTGAGGCAGACAATCTGCCCTGCATAGCTCGGGTCGGTCAGAATCTCCTGATACCCCGTCATGCCGGTGTTGAATACCACCTCGCCGTAAGTCCGCTCCGTACTGCCAAGGGCTTTGCCCTGGTAAACGGTTCCATCTTCCAGTACTAATTGCGCTCTCATAAACTCCTCAGGTCCAATCCCAATTTATCCAACGGTCGGCGGTACAAAATCGTAAACAGTAACTTCTGGCGGTGAAAACACGCGGATCGGAATGCCGATCACGCCAATCCCGCGATTGACATATAGCTTTGATTTACCTGCGGTGTACCAGCCTGCCACATACTTCAAATCCATTTTGGTGATGGCGCGAAATCCGACAATGTTGATCTGCTTGCCATGCGTGTGTCCGCTGATCAGAACGGCTTCTTCATTCATAAATCTGTCCGCGAGCTTCGGATTATGTATCATGCCGATTTTTGGAGCCGTTTTAGGCACTCCGGCCAGGGTCTTTGGAATGTCCGGGTAACCGCACCATAAGTCATCCACACCCAGAAGATGAACGCCATTATCCAGTTTCGTGCTGGTGTTTACCAGAAGGTCAATATCCATCGACGCAAGGACGCGCTTGACCTGATCCTGCTTGCGCTCCGCGTAGTCATGGTTGCCCAGAATTCCCCAGACGCCCATCGGTGCGCTTAGTCCCTCAAGTGCTTCTTTGCACGAATGGATGTAGTCGCTGCGCTCCGTGACAAAATCACCGGTCAACGCAATGACGTCTGGCTTCTCCGCCATGGCCAACGAAACCGCTCGACGGATCATTCCTTCTGACACAAAAGCGCTTCGGTGAAGATCGCTCATCTGCACCAGTCGAAATGGCTTAGCGAACGGGTCCATGCCGGGCAGCGTAACCAGATGTCGGGTCACAAATATCTGGTTAGTCTCCCAACCTGTCCCCAAGAGGCCGATACCGACAGCAGACAAAACGCTGCGCTTGATGATCTGCCGACGCGTTAGCTTTTTCTTAGCTTTCGGTTCCGTTTTTGGCGCTTCTTGTTTGCTCATATTAGAGTATCGATTCCATAGACGACTTCGCCTGCAATGATAGTAGCTTCGACGCCGGCGGCACGCAAATCGTCCTCACCCGCCAAGGGATCGTGCGAGAGAATAACCATGTCCGCCTGCATCCCCGGCTTGAGAACTCCGGTCCGCTCTTCATCACATACGCTAAAAGAGGCCCATTCCGTATACCCGCGCAGCGCATCCTTTGCGGACATGGCTTCGTCGAGCCCAAGCACCACCCCTTTTCGACTGGTTCTGTAGTGCGCGGCGCGGATGCCGTCGAGTGGCGCCCCGGGAACAATTGGGCAATCGGAGCTGAGTGGAACCGGCAATCCGGCTTTCAGAAGAGATGCGGTTCGATTCAGTCGCGACGCGCGCTCCAATCCGATCCCAAGGATGTAGGCATCTCCCAATCGAGCGATGAATTCCGGCTGAATGACCGGGATTACCTTCTGATCGACATATCGCTGGATGAGAGCATCATCCAATATCATGGAGTGCTCAATTCGGTGTCGTGTATTGGATCGCGGGAATGCGGATTGCGCGGCGGCATATCCGTTCAGACAGAGCTCAATCGCCCGGTCACCGATGGCATGGATGGCGATATTCCATCCTCCACGCTGGGCCGCTTCAATGTACGCAAACAGTTCTTCCGGTTCGTGAAGAAACATGCCGCTACCAGACCCATCGACATAGGGCGTGCGAACCGCTGCGGTGCGGACTGTCAGCGCACCGTCAGAGAATAGCTTCGCACATCCGAGTCGAACCTGGTCGGGGCCACCTTCAAAGTGCTCCTTCCAGAAGTCCGCACGAGTCGGAACATCACTCGGTGCGCCAAATTGTGGAATGTGCGGAAAGAGAGTCATGCGGATCGGCGCGCCGTCCAGTGCAGCCCGCTGGTAGCAGTCGACTTCGGTTTCAATATCAAACCAACCGGTATTCAGGTCTGAGGCCGAGGTGATTCCCGCCTGAACCATGACATCCTGGGCTTGGCGAATGGCAGCAATCTTGCCCGCGCGAGTCGGTTTGGGAATATGATGCGTAACGAGTCCGATGGCGCTTTCGAGCAGCACACCGGTCGGCTCTCCATTGGCGTCGCGTACGATCTCCCCGCCATCAGGGTCAGGAGTATCTCGCGTGATTCCAGCCAACTTCAACGCGACGCTGTTCGCGGTGCCGCCATGCTTGCTGGTCTGCATGACGTAAACCGGATTGTTCGGGAAAGTGGCGTCGAGCTCCGTTTTGGTTGGATGCTTTGCACCCGGGAACGTGTTCTGGTCGTACCGACTACCAAGAATCCAATCTGAATTTGGATTGGTCTGCGCCCATGCCTTTAGAGCAACCAACAGCTCTGGAACGGACGTCACTCCCGCAGATGGCGATAGGTTTGCCTGCGACAGATCAAGGCCATACGGCAGAACGTGCATATGACAATCGTTGAACCCGGGAACCATCGTCCGGCCACGCAGGTCGATTGAATGGGCATTTCCGGCTCTCGACTTCACGTCATCCATCGTCCCAATCGCGACAATTTGGCCATGGTCGACCGCAATCGCCTCCGCATGTGGCATTGCGGGGTTCATGGTGTGGATATTCGCGTTGTGGTAAATGGTCATCAAATCTCGATTATCTTTCCACCGACAACCGTAAACGCTGCTCCGCCTTCCATCTCCCAGCCTATGAACGGCGTGTTTTTGGACTTGCTATGGATACTCTCAGGCGTGATGGTCCATTTCTTGTTCAGGTCGAGCACGGTGACGTCCGCCACCGAGCCCGGCGCAAGAGTTCCGCCTTGCAGTCCCAAAAGTCTCGCTGGTACGCAGCTCATCTTGTCGATGGCCTGGTTCAGCGTGAGTACACCGGTTTTCACCAATTTCATGTACGTGACCGGGAAGCATGTTTCGAGCCCGAGAATTCCGAACGGCGCGCGATCAAACTCTTGCTCTTTTTCATAATTCGCGTGGGGAGCGTGGTCGGTTGCGATGGCGTCGATAGTGCCGTCCCGCAGGCCCTCGATGATCGCAGCATTGTCTTCAGCGGTACGTAGCGGCGGGTTCATCTTGGCGTTCGTGTTGTAGCCTCTGGTCGCGTCATCGGTGAGCGCCCAGTAGTGCGGACCACTTTCGCCGGTTACTGTAATTCCATCTGCCTTAGCGCGTCGCAACAGCTCAACCGTTCCTGCCGTTGAGATGTGGAGCAAGTGCAGCTTACATCCTGTAAGCTTCGCCAGCATGATGTTTCGTGCGACCGCGATATCTTCACTCACTCGCGGGATTCCCGGGACGCCCATGACCGTGGAGTTATACCCCTCGTTCATCGCGCCGCCATGGGTGAGTGCCTGATCTTCGTTGTGGGTCATCAGCACCACCCCGAACTGCGCGCAATATTCCATTCCACGTCGCATCGTCTCGGCGTTCTGGATGGGGAAGGCATCATCTGAAATGGCGCAGGCGCCCACAGAAATGAGGTCCGCGATCTCCGAAAGATGATCTCCCGCCATGTTTCGCGTGAGGCCGCCGATGGGGTAGACCCGTGCGCTGCCAACCTGCTCGGCGCGCTCAAGAATCTGCCGGACCACGGCCGCGGTATCAATGCTCGGATTAGTATTCGGCATGCAGCAGACCGCCGTAAATCCACCCGCCGCCGCTGCCCGCGTGCCGCTCTCGATGTCTTCCTTGTATTCAAATCCCGGTTCGCGCAGGTGGACGTGGATATCGATTAGCCCGGGCGTGATAACAAGACCCGTGCAATCGCGCAATGTGTCGCCCGTGCCAGTCTTGGCGTCGACGATTGAACTCACCTTGCCGTCCTCAATCACGAGGTCTGCAACGCGGTCCACATTCTGTGACGGGTCGACGATGCGCCCGTTTTGGAGAATTAGTTTTGACAAATCCTTTTCACCTCTAGCCAGCTTCTTCGACTTCTGATTTGGTCTGATACTTTGGTCTCAGCATCCGAATAACGCCGTTTACGATTTGGTCCACTCTCTCCAGGGAAAGCTGGCCAATTGGGTCCACAAGCTGTTCTTTGTCAAGTGTGAAAACCTGAGAAACGTTGGCAACCGATTCCTTTGGCAGGTTCCCTTCCCCAACATTGAGTAGGATATTCCCACCTTTGCCTTTTATTCCAAGGTTAGAAGTAATCAGGCACACGATCACGGTACGGATGGCGCTTCGATTTGCAGCTTCCGATTGAATCACAACACATGGCCGAACGTATCCGGGACCAGACCCCAGAACTTGCCCAAAATCAAACCAGTAGACCTGTCCCTTACTTACCACTCTTCTGGCTCTAGGACTTTGACGTAATTGCTCTGCAACGCTTTTATGAACTCTGGATCTTCATGATTTGAAGGATCAGAATATATCTCGTTTAATTCACGCGTCAAAGCCTCTTCTTCTTCACGCTGCCTGAGGATATCGATAGCGTTGCCAATTACCTTGCTTCGAGAGGTGTTCATCGTCTTCGCGAGGTGCTCAATGAAATTGAACTGGCTACTATCTAAGGATATCGCTGTCTTTATTGTCGACATTTGGTATCGCCTCCAGTTATACCGTTAGTATAACTAAGTGTTGTCCATAAATCAAATCTTGCGGAACCTTTTGCAGGACATTCTTTGCAGCCCTCTTGATTCCTTGCAGTACAATTTCATCATCCGGATTTTGACCATACTTCTCGAAAAATTTGTTGTACTGGTCCGACATTCTCTCGCTTTCACGACTCTTGCGATATTTTTCAATCGCTACTACGAAGAGTCGGCTTCGAGAGACACCGTCGGCTTCAGCAGTATTGTCAACCCAATCAAACAGTTCCTTTTCAATCGAAACTGCTGTCTTTACCATGGACATCTGAAATTGTCTCCTAAATCTTCTTGAAGACCGTCGACTTCAAGTGACATTTGTTGATCAATCACTGTAGTTCAGTTTCGATTTTCACATATCGCTTCAAGGCGGCCTCCAGAAGCTCGTCAAAAGTGATCCCCATGTCATTCGCAACTTCTTGCGCACGGTTCAAAAGGTCTTCGTCAATTTCAAGCATGAAATGGACACGCCCATCATTCACATCGTTTGTCGACATTTGGTTCTACCTCCAGTTATACCAATAGTATAACTAAGTTGGTAGGTGATGTCAAATCCCACTCGGACCATTTATCCAGACTCTTATCTTGTGTGGCCAGGTCCAGACAAGACCTGAGACTTCACTCAGCGCCAAATGTAAGATTGCGATCACCGTCTCAAAGATGATTACAGCAATGGATTCAAGGATGATCATTCGTCCGCACCAGTCCCATTTCCCATCAGCAGATACAAACACGCCATTCGCACCGCGACACCGTTGGTCACCTGATCTTCAATCGCCGCGCGAATTCCACCGACCCCGTCGGCGACATCTGCCGAAATCTCTACGCCGCGATTCATCGGACCGGGGTGCATGACCAGCGCATCGGGTTTCGCCCACAGCAGCGACTTCGGACTGACGCCCCACACCTTGGAATACTCGCGCAGGCTGGGCAAGAGGCCTTTTTCCTGTCGTTCGGTTTGCAGTCGGAGTACCATGACGACGTCGGCACCCGTCAGGGCTTCTTCCAGTGAATTCGTGAGGGTGATGGGCAGTTGCGCGGCTTCGACCGGGACCAGCGTCTTTGGACCACACCACCGGACAGTCGCGCCGAGTTTGGTCAATCCCCAGACGTTGGAGCGCGCTACGCGGCTGTGCGCGAGATCACCAATTACCGCCACGGTCAGTCCGGTGAGATCGAACGGCTTGTTCGGGTTGGGCGCGCCGGGATAAGTATCGTCATCGCGACCCACGACTTTGTGCTGCCAGATGGTCAGGATATCCAGCAAGCCCTGAGTCGGGTGCTCGTGCCTGCCATCGCCGGCGTTGATGATTGGGATATCGGCATATTCGGCGGCCATCTCCGCCGCGCCACTGGACGGATGTCGGATAACCACGCAATCCGCCGACAGTGATTGCAGCGTCCGCAGGGTGTCCTTCAGCGATTCGCCCTTGCTGATCGAGCTCTGAGCGACGGCGATGTTGATCGCCTCGGCGCTCATGATCTTGGCAGCCAACTCGAAGGAGGTGCGCGTTCGCGTGGAGGATTCGTAAAAGAGTGTGATCATGGAGCGGCCGCGAAGGGTGGGGACCTTTTTGACAGGCCTACTCAAGATCTCTTTGAGGTTGGAGGCCGTCTCCAGAATTCGCCGGATGTCCGCGACATCGGTATGCTGCAGGCCGAGAAGGTCTTTCATCAATTCTCCTCGCTCGCCCGGTGGATGTAGACGCCATCCTCCCCGTCCATCTCAACTACGCGGCAATCGACGTGCTCGGTTCGGGATGTGGGGAGGTTTTTGCCCACGTAATCGGGTCGAATGGGAAGCTCACGGTGGCCTCGGTCGAGCAGCACGGCAAGCTGGATGTTGGCGGGTCGACCATACTCCATCAGCGCGGTGATGGCGGATCGGACGGTGCGACCGGTGAAGATCACCTCGTCCACCAGCACGACCTTGCGATCGGTGATGTCGAAGTCGATCTCGGTGCGACCGACAATGGGCTGGCGATGGTGATAGTCGTCGCGGTAGAGCGCGATATCGATCTTGCCGACCGGCACGTCGACGCCCTCGATCTTCTGTAGGAGAACGGCCAACCGCTCGGCGAGGGGAGCGCCGCGTCGCAGAATCCCGACCAGCGCCACGCCCTCGGCGCCACCGTTCTTCTCCACGATCTCATGCGCCACGCGGGTCAGCGCGCGTCGCATCTCATCCGCCGTCATCACCTGTCTGACTGTTTCGCTCATGTTTGCCTGTCCAGAAAACAAAAATGCCCTCCTCACCCATGCGGGCGACAGGAAGGCAGGCTGAGCAGGATCAACCACGACTGGCGAGGAAGGATCGGGTCTACCACCTTTGTCGGCCTCACAGGGCACGCACTTAAAAGGGGAAGGGCTATTTGATTGGTTAAATGGTACTTGATTCGGGGTTTGTTGTC
>JBDUAM010000225.1:0-1537 GCA_040004655.1 Chthonomonadales bacterium
TTCAGTTCACACTTTGGCGAACTACATCCGATGGACGTTTTGTTACCAGACGTAACTTTCGTTCCCTGCGGACAGTGGCTGCAAATGGGCGCGTCGGGAGATTTGGCTTTAGACATCCCATTGCGCATGGCGCACTCAGGTGGGCACGGTGTTCCATCCGCACATTGCCATGAGGCTTGCACGCCAATGCTCATCGCCACAAAAACCAGCGACAAAACCAGAGCCATTATTCGTGATAACAATACAGACCGATGCATGATGACTATTCTACTTTATTCTGATCAAAATGGGTTTCATCACCCTTGGTGTTGCAATCGCGCAGCCCGAGCCAACTCTTCCAACTTCACCAACGCCTCGATTGGAGTTAGTGTTGCTGTGTCGATCCCGCGCAATTCCTCAACTACCGGATGCTCTGGGGCTTCAAACAGAGTCAATTGAACACGCTTCGTGGCTTCGGCAAGGTCATCCACCGCGACGAATGAGGGTCCCTTCTTTGCAGCGTTCTCAAGCGTTTTCAGTATCTCTTTGGCGCGATTGACAACTTCCGTCGGGACGCCAGCCATTCGCGCGACTTGAATTCCGTAGCTTTTGTCGGTTCCACCGGGTGTAAGTCGGTGTAGCCAGATGATCTTATCGCCCTGCTCGCGAACCGACATGCGATAGTTCTTGACTCCGGTCTGAACCTTTTCAAGATCATTCAGATAGTGATAATGTGTCGCGAAGAGCGTTTTGCATCCGACGGCCAGCAGATATTCCGCAACCGCCCATGCAATAGAGAGGCCGTCATAGGTACTCGTACCACGGCCAATCTCGTCCAGAATCACGAGACTGCGGCGAGTTGCGTTATTCAAAATGTTGGCGGTTTCGTTCATCTCCACCATGAAGGTGCTCTGCCCGGTGGCAAGTTCATCGTGCGCACCGACGCGTGTGAAGATTCGATCAATCAACCCGATTTCCGCTTTATCGGCAGGCACAAAACTCCCCACCTGCGCGAGCAGTGCGATTAGCGCCACCTGCCGCAACGCCGTCGATTTCCCCGCCATGTTCGGACCTGTGATAATGTGTAGCCGGGAAGCTTCGCAGTTAAGGGTGCAGTCATTCGGTACAAAACGGGAGTCCCCCTGCAGATGCTCGACGACCGGGTGTCGACCACCAATAATCGTCAGCGATTCTCCATCGTTTACTATCGGTCGAGTGTAGTTTCTGCTGACTGCCGTTTCGGCCATTGCACCAATGGTGTCGAGTGTCGCGACTGCCCGAGCAGTGGCGAGGAGCGGTTTGGAGGCCTCGGCGATTCTCTCCCGCAGCTCCCCAAAAAGTCGTTTCTCCAGCGCCTGTGACTTCTCGTCAGCCCCCAGAATTCGCGCTTCGAATTCCTTCAGGTTAGGCGTTATATAGCGTTCTGCGTTGGCAGTGGTCTGCTTGCGGATATACTCTTCCGGCACCTTGGCAATATGTATCTTGGTGACTTCCAGATAGTAACCAAAGACGGCGTTATAACCGACCTTCAGCGAGGGAATGCCAGTTTTCTGCCGTT
>JBDUAM010000559.1:0-1536 GCA_040004655.1 Chthonomonadales bacterium
GTTGGGGTCAGCGTGGCCTTTCCGGCCTTACCAATCTGAATTGCAGACTTCCCGATGAGGATTACCACTTCGTCGCCGATGTTCGAGTACTGGCTCAACTCCGGCATGGCCTTGAGTAGCGCGAAATGAGCGTCACTGAGCGATTGAACCTGCGTCACCTTCTGTCCGCTCTGGTAGTTGTTGTCAAACCAGATTTCGCCGCGCTTGTAAAAGACGCGAGTACCGGCATTCTGTACTCGGGCGTTGTCGCGAACCTGAAGGTAGTTTGCACGATCTGATGCCTGACCATTCATACCTGGAGCGGCCGTTGCATCACCAAACTTTAGTCCGAACGTGGACCTCCCAGCTCCTGCGGAGAGCTGATTACGCTCAAAGTAGTCTCCGCCCAACCCACCGCCGCCAAGACCACCGCCTCTGCCGCCGCCAAACCCACCCTGCGCTTGCGAAGGAGCTTGATTTGCGCCCTTGTATTGTTGAGAGTTCAAGGCTCGGGACGTGGCTGCTCCACCAACGTCTTCATTTCTTCTACGAGAGAGCTGTTCCAATTCTCGCACGGAGTCCTTTTTGGCTTCGGACAATGCATCACCACTAAACCTGAATGCCGGAGCCCCACTTAATCCTCGTTGCTCGAAAACTACCCCTCGATCCTGACGTTCGTCGGCGAGATAGGACGTGTATGGCGTAACGATTCCATACTCTTTTGAGAGACGCACGATCTCGTCGATCACTTCTTTGTCGGAATGCAGCCTCACTTGATCTATGAGATAACCAATCTTACGTGTCGCCCAGATTCGGGAGACCATATTTGAGCTGGCCGCCTCTTCGCCGAATGCATTGTCCAGGCGGAAGGTCGATTGCTGTCCCTGAGCGTATCCCGTAAGTCGAATGGACCCGCGATGCGCCGATCGGTATCGACCGGTGATCACCATCTGACCACCCTTGAACAGGTCGGGCAGCTCTTTCGGGAAGACGTCATAAGTGTCTACGCCATCCATGGTGAGGTTCAAGTTTGCAAGGACGGGAGAGGTTATCTTGTTAAAGAACGTGCTGACTATGGCCTCCACCGTTTCAGACGGTCGAACATAATCCGCTTCAGCGCGATTCTGCTCGGCAAGTCGATCAAGGAATGGTACGTTCACATCGTAACCCACTCCAAAGCAGAATATGCGAGCTCGCGCTCCGGCCAGTCCACGATCTAAGTTATCCTTGCCTGAAGCGAGCGGACCAGGATTGTTCATTCCCTGTACGTGCTGCAAAATCTTCTCAACACTGGTCTCGCCTACGGTTGGCAGTCCATCGGTCAGGAAGACCACCATTCGCTGTGCGCCATCTGCACCTTTCAACATTCCCAGGGCAGACTGCAGTGCGGCATCAATATTCGTGCCGCCGCTCGCCTCGCATTCAGCGACAAATCGCTGTGCTTTGTTGATGGACTCCTGGTTCACAGACAACATAGACTTGCTCAGGATGTCCGGCGCTTCGTTGAACGTAATGACGTTGAATTGATCTTTGGGTCCGAGGTTGTTCAGGCAGAAC
>JBDUAM010000105.1:0-5080 GCA_040004655.1 Chthonomonadales bacterium
GCAGACAATTCTTCTCGGGAGTGGAATGCATCAATGGATGCCGGCAGATACCGATACGCTTCCCCCCGGCTCAACATTGACCCGATAATTGGTAAAATAGCCTTGTTATAAAAGTTGACCATGCGGCTCCAGAACCAGTGTCGCGGTTGCGTGAATTCGAGGCAGACAACTCGTCCACCGGGTCGAGCGACACGGGTCATTTCTGTAAATGCCTTCGCGGTATCTACTACGTTTCTAATTCCAAAACCGACAGTCACCACGTCAAAACTGTTTGCGGCGAAGGGAATTGCCTGCGCATCGCCGACAGACATTCCGATTGTGCCACTTGAAACTTTGTCGGTCTTAACTTTGCCGAGTCGGACCATCGGCTCGCAAAAATCAGAGCCAATCACTGTGCCAGTTGGACCGGTCTTGTTATAAAGGTCGATTGCAAAATCGCCGGTGCCTGTGCAAACGTCGAGGGCCGTATCTCCGAGCCCAACGTTTGCGAGCGACACCGCATATTTGCGCCAGGCGCGATGTCGATTAAAACTGAGGACATCGTTCAACAGATCGTATCTCCCGGCAATGCCGGAAAACATTTCGTGAACGTATCTCGATTTTTCGCCGGTATAGTGTTGGGGAGTCGAGTGCTCTGCTTGCATCAAAAGCCCTTATGGGGCGAAATTCGCCCTTGGTTGCGGGTAAAAGTATACCTGACTATACGTTTCGTGGCCGGGCGAAGTAGCCCTGAAAGGCTGACAATACATTGTATGTTCCAAAACATTTTGCGGTAACTGATCCTGAAGAACTTCGGGCGTTTATTTCGGCCAATAGATTCGCTCTTCTAATCAGTGACGATGATGGCACGCCATTCGCCACTCATCTTCCGTTTTTAATCGATCAAGATGAGCATGGTGACCTGCGATTGTCGGGTCACGTTGCTCGCGCCA
The DNA here is from genome assembly GCA_040004655.1 of Chthonomonadales bacterium. Lineage (GTDB taxonomy): Bacteria > Armatimonadota > Chthonomonadetes > Chthonomonadales > CAJBBX01 > JBDUAM01. The sequence goes on from JBDUAM010000105.1 coordinate 933, forward strand.
ATCCTCATGCAAACCTGCTTCAAAATGGCGGCGAACATCTCGTCATCATCTGGGGACCTCATGCCTACATTTCGCCGTCGTGGTACCAGGCCACTCCTAATGTGCCGACCTGGAATTACGCCACCGTGCATATCTACGGTGAGATACAAGTAGTAGAAACGCCAGAGCTGATTGAGATTCTTCAGGCGACAGTCATAACCGAAGAATCGGTAATTGAAAATAAAGAACCCTGGCAAATGGACTCCCTTAGCGCCGATTACATCGAAAAAATGGCCAGAGCGATTGTTGGATTCCGATTGAAGCCAACTCGAATTCAAGGCAAGTGGAAAATGAGCCAGAACCGGTCGGTGGAGGATGCGAAAGGTGCGGCAGAACATCTGAGCGCAGAGCAACATCCAGATCAAATCGAGACCGCCCGAATCATGCAGAACCTATTGGATAAACGGACGAAATGATCGTTACGGCGGATGGTATCGACCGCTGTTCTTAACGCTGTCGAGGGCCTTCTGGTACTGGTCTTTCGTAAGCGAGCCACCACCCTGCAGCCTGATATCATCGTTGCCCATGGATGGTGGGGCAGCCCCCATAGCTCCAGCTTTTTCTTTTAGCTCCTGAAGTCGCCGTTGTGCAGCAGATCCCAATTCATCGTTGCTCCCAAGGGTTGGCTCGGGCACTTGACTGCCCATTCTTTTGCCAAGAGCCGCCTCTTGTTTTTTCAATTCGTCGATTTTTGCCTGCAGCGACCCGGGTTCGGCTACGTCAGATTTATGCGGTCTGCCAAAGAGAATATACGCGCCTACCACGCTCGCTAGGATCAGGCAAATTGTAATCGCGACAACGGCGCCCATCGGCATGGTGCGTCGAGGTGGTGCGAACGGCTGTTGATTGAACTGGTGCGGACTGGAAATTCCGATGGCTTCCGGCGGCGGCATAGATGATTGACACTGCCAGCACGATGGCTGCCCGACAAAGTTATTCGCGCCACATCTCGGGCAGGTAACACGATCAGGTTGCATGGAAATCCCTAATCGGCTATGGCGGAATGCTCCGCATAGGCAGCCTCCGCCGCGGCAAAAACTAATTTTACGGGTACTCCAGACTTCTCCGCAGACTTCCGTACATCTTCAAATTCCGGATGTGCATTCACAATCTGCCCCTTCCAGATGCCAAGCTTAATTCGGACCGATCCGTATTTGGTTTCGACCGCAACCCAGTTTCTTTCCAGTATAAACCGATTGCTCTCGCGATACCGAATCCCAAGGGAAGTACTGTTCCTAAATATGGCCTCCGCAACCCGTTCGTTATCTTCGGTTCGGCACATCACCGTTAGTAACAGAGCTGGTCGCCCCTTTTTCATGATGATGGGGGTCCAGTAGACATCGAGGGCGCCAGCCGCAATAATGGCGTCAGCTACCGGTTGGCAGAGCTGCGGCGACATATCGTCGATATTGGATTCAAGGATGCTGATCTTGTCAGGCGTGTTCAACGTTGGGTGCACTCCCACGATTTGAGATGGACCTCATGAATATCGACATTATACAACGAATTCAGGAGTGGGAGAGGTTGTTACCGCAATCCTTATATTTTGCATGGCAATTACACTTACCAGAAACTGCATTGAGCGGTCATAATCAATTGCGCCAAAATTTCAAGTGGCAACTTACCAGGAGTTCGGGTTGAGAAATCGTTCCAAAAATACAGGGTCGCTCACCGTGATCACGGGAAGCATGTTTTCCGGCAAAACGGAAGAGTTGATTCGTCGCGTGCGACGTGCGATGCACGCCCGAAAAACCGTTCAGGTCTTCAAGTCGTCGCTAGACATTCGGTGCGACACAACCGTTATTCGCACCCACGACGGGTTGCTATTCAATGCGGTGACGGTTCAGAGCGCAAACGAGATGGAGGGGATGATCCTCCCGGACACCGATCTCATTGGTGTCGAAGAGATTCAATTTTTGGATGAGGCTGTGGTCGATCTCTGCCAACGGATGGCCGATGCTGGCAAGATTGTCATTGTCGCCGGACTTGATCAGGACTTCAGGGGTCTGCCATTCAGCTTTATGCCGAAATTACTCGCATTGGCTGATGACGTGATCAAACTTCACGCCATCTGCAAACGATGCGGGGAAGAGGCCAGCCGCACCCAGCGCCTAATTGATGGTCGACCTGCCGCATGGGACGACCCAACCATCCTGGTAGCCGCTGCGGAGAGCTACGAAGCACGGTGCCGCAAGTGCCACGAAGTCCGCAATGTGCCTAAACCAGCGCGACCACTCACGGCAAACAAACCTCGCGCAAAGCGCAAGCCGACAGTGACTGAAGACGGACCAACCGTGCTGAAACTCTTCTAAAGCTGTTCATCCCCGTCCGGATCGTCGCGGCGAATGCTCGCTTTTCTCATTGCCTTCTTGTACAGCGGATCATCTTTTCGGACGACCTTCACCGGATCAAAGATTCGTGCGTCTACTTGTCTGACCGTATATGGTGTGAGGTCCGGTTTCGAGGTGAAGCAATCCGAGAAGTCGTTTGCAAGCGCATCAAACAGGTTCAGCGACGGTATTCCCAGGATTTCATAAAGCGTCCGATGCATGCTCGTGATAGTTGTTAGTACATGCGATACATACGCTCGCTTGACATAGGGGCTAATGGCAAGCAAAACGCTACGTTGACCGTCGACGTGATCGCCTTCGCCGCCAGAGTCATCCTGTGTTACGAGGATGAGCATGTTCTTCCAGTACTTGGTGTGCGAGAGAAATTCCACGATCTTCCCAAGCGCGAGATCATTGTCTGACATCCAAGATGCCCGGTAAGGATAACCCTCACTTGGGCTCTCTCCGGCGCCGTGGTCGTTGCAGATGGCAATGTTCAAGAAGGCTGGGGCATTCGTGCCTTTTGAGATGAACTTCTCCGTCAGGTCTTTCTTGAACTGCGCAAACCGGAACTGATCTGGGATGTGCATGTTGAAGATCGGGAAGTCGAAACAGGTGTTGTCAAACAGAACGCTCGACATAGGATAATTGGCCACTTCGTGCGCTCCGGTCGGGCTGCTTCCTTTATCTTCACCCACTCCGGGGAATTCGAATCCTTCGCCGTAATTTCGGAATGTCTTGCCAAATCGAGCGACATGTTCCCACATACTTCCGGCTTCGGGATAATCCTCTGGCAATAACGATCCGTTGCTGCCCATGGGATAAAGCCGTCCCGGCGCCGTGCTGTTCACGCGGTGGTTCCAGCCCAATGTGTAGGCCATCTGCATAAGGTTGTTTGGCTGCACGCCGACCAGCCATCGGTGACCTACTCCGCTCGCTTCAGGCTCCATGTAAAAGTTATCGCTGATGGTAAACTCGCGGGCCAGGGCATTGTGATTTGGCATTACCGGTACGTCCGTTAGCGTTGGCAGATTAGCCGCTGAGACCGTGGCATGCAGCCCCCATTTCAGGAGCTTCGGCTCGCCGTTAGCACCGGGAACATGGTCGAAGATGGCGTCGTAAGTATGATTTTCTTTGGTGATGAAAACAACGTATTTGATGTCTGGCTTTTCCGCTCTCGTATTCTCATCGGCTACAAGATTGCTGGATACAAGTCTGGGTGGCAGGTTGTTCTCAAGAACGTGTTGCGTCGTGTTCTTAAGGTTTAACGCAACCAGGTCCGTCAAAATGAAAACGCCTCTCATTCCTTCAAATCCTGTGGGTTGTTCGATCTTCACGCCGCGCGGACCCGTACCGAATCCGCGGAACGAGATGGTTGCGAGTTGGCCCGAATCGTGCGAAACTGCAACGCGATACGGATACCAAGCCGATGGAATATGCCCCTTTATTGATAGGCTCTTAGGATCAAGAACGGCAACTGCGTTTACGCCTGACTCTGCAACATACAGTTGTTTGCCATCGGACGAAAGCGCCATTCCGCTTGGACCAATCCCGCGCAGTTGTGCTGTCGCCGGGTTGAGCGTGATTCGCGTTCGGGCGGCGATCTTCATGGTCGTAAGATCAATACGTTCAATAATATCGCTGTTGCCATCACTCACCCAGAGCGAATCCTTGCTGGCCAGTAGAAAATTGGGTCCACTGCCGCCAACTGTCTTGCCATTCTGTGTGACTGTGCCAACCAGAAGTCCGATCTTGATCTTTGCGGTTACGTGAGGCTTG
>JBDUAM010000125.1:0-5079 GCA_040004655.1 Chthonomonadales bacterium
GTTGTCATAGTCGCGCTCATACATGCAACCTGGATTTCAGCATTGGAATGTACACTTTCCGCTACGGAGTGGTGATATAACGCATGACATCACCAAATTGTGGATCACTTGTTTTCTTCATAATTGGGGGGTACGAGCTATTACTTACAATAGGTGATTTTGGATCGACCTTTGTTACAATCGCCCTGAGCATATTTTCCCAGCCAGCAAATTGTTCATGCTTCTGATTGTGAAACATAGCTATAGTTCTTGCAATGACCCCCTTTATCTCTTCAGATGTGCCAGCAGATTTGTCAACGCTACCAGTAGAGACTCGAACTCTTCCACCTGGCAATTGCGTAACCTTCCAGTAACGATACCCTTTTAATATGTGGCCATTAAGTGTTTGCACGACAAAAAGATGTTCCTTGGGTCGAAGTTTTATGACTTGAACGTCAAAGTTATTCTGACCAAGCGACGGCAACCCACTAAACGTAAATGTGATATATTGACCTACCGCAGTGACTTGTGTAGTACTCACTTTCTGCCCGGTGTATCCATAGAATTTCTTCAATAAGTCAAAATAGACATCCAAGCTAACCTTAGACCTAACAGTTATTGCTTGCTCGGTCCAGTCAAGATCGGGATCACTCAGATCTCCTGGAGCATTGGGCAGAAAATCACGTTCATCATGCCATGCAAGTGGGTTGACATGCCGAATACCTGTACCTACCGTGGAGAACGAATTAGCGTATTCTTCCTTATATTCTTTATCAATGTTGAGCCGCATTTGGTGCTGTCTTATTTCCTTCGTTGAATATTGAGCCATCCGGGAATCGATGGCCAATCTCCAGGCCTGGAGAGGTTCAACGGGGGGTAGACCCGTCCGGGCATTATTCCGGTTAAAACCATAAAATGCGTTTAAGCGGTAAAAGTCACTCTGATTAAGAGGGTTATTGCCTTGGTGATGATTAACGGATTGGCTTGAATTGCCGACTTGATTTTGTAAATCGGGTTCAGTCCCGCTCGGGTCTGTCGCCACCGTCGGCATCTGGTGCACATAGCTATACCGCGGCTCGCTCTGCACAGGGTCCACCGACAGCCATGTCCCGGACTTCGGGTCATACCACCGGGCACGCACATAGTGCATCCCGAGGTCTGCTTCGTACCAATAACCCAAGCCACCGCAGAACTCATAGGGTTGGCCATACAAGTCGGCAGCATAGTTGTTTCCGAATGCGTCTGTCTTGAACCGACCGTCACTTGCAGGGGAGCCGCCGTAGATTCCAATGTTGGATTGAACACTCTGGAGAGCATCCTCTTGCAGCATCCAGTTCAGCGCTGCGCCGTCCCCTCTTGACCCCATGAATCTGGAGAGATTCGCGCCGTGTACCTCAAGGTGCGATGTTCCACCGCCCGTGCCGATTCTTGCGAGGTAATCTCTGTTGCCGTCTGCATTTTGTCGGTCCCAAACGAATTTCTCCGTTCCTGCGGTCGGAGAGTCATGGGAATCCCGTAGATTATCGAATCGGTAGGTGCAGGTGTGGACATTTCCATTAGGCAGAGCGACGCCGTCACATGCGAATCACACATTTGGCGATAGTGTCAAAATTGTTCCGCGCAAGTTCAGTTTCCGCAGATTAAAGGGTTTCCGCGTGAACTTCGCCGCATGTGGACTAAAAGTAATGGCATGACAAGTATTGGCTAAGAATATTCAACTGTAGCAGTTAACAATCAGTTTCAATTGATGGGTTTCCTATATCCAAACCATTTATACAAAAAGTCCTGATGACCTGGAATACAGCCTCGAAGTGTTTTGGATAGGGTCCGGACCCTATCTGTTAAAGGGCCAGTAGGATTTCCCATGTCATCCCACATACGACCCAAACGACCAAAATCAAAGAGATCTTTATTTGTTGGGCCTCCCATTAATTTACTCTTGAGATCATGTAAGATGCCAATCATGAATGATCTCTTTCCTTCAGTCCAACCGTTAGCGGCTTCTCGATCGTCAAATTCCGGACCAAAATCTTTGATCAATTTGTCAATCTCTTCTATTTCATTTGCAAAATCATCCCTCTTCATAGCATGTCATCTCCTGTTTGATTCTGTAGGTGTTTCAACACCATGTCGGAAAAATATGCCGTCGTTGTTAGGCGAAACAGATTGATAATTGAATGGCTTGCTGTCGCGTATAAGTCCCTCCAAGACGAAAGTATCTTCCGTAATTGTAACCTCTTGAAGATACTTAGCATCGTTCCATTTACTTCTTTCCAAAGCCATGGCGCTGACAGCCTCTTCCCTCGTCTTAAATCTTACCTTTGTGAGGAATCGTCCTTTTCCATCAGCATCTGGAGCATATCTCCACATTTTTTCACCCTTACGCGCTAACCTAATCTGAATCTTCCCCGTAAATGAAAGTAGGTAACTCTCGAAATCTTCTTTAAAGATGGGATGTGAAGCTCCCTTACTGAATTGCTTCATGAATTCAATAGCTTCCTTGGGAGTGAGCCTCACTGACTTTCCTTGTTTTACCAAATCAAGAATATCGAAACCTCGCTTGCCAATGCGACCCAGTTTTGTTACAGCAGTTTGGATAATATGATCTAATTTTACATGATTGTTAGGTATTTTCCTAAGAGCATTGACAACGTGGGATGGAATCGCCTTGACGGCATTCGCCAAGTCCTTTGCTTTAGATGCTGCGAGGCGTCCGAATGCCTTTGCAGCTCCCACGAGCCCCTGTGCAAAAACGGCTTCAGCTACGCCAGTAAAGGCGAGTATTACCGCGATTATTAGCATAACGACGGTTAAAAACGCACCGCCGGCCAGCTCCCCTCGTTGATAACTACTTAGATTCTTATCCTCTGTGAATAGACTTGAAAGTCCGTTGAATATCTGGCGAATATATTCCTTTACACTTCCCCATAAGCCCTTTTCTTTGTTGTGTATAAGGAAGACAATAATATCGAAAACGTCCTTGATTCGCGACAGCGGGATGAATGCCACCAATCCCTTAATCAACCCTACGAAGAAGCCACCTAAGTACTTGGCAAATTCCAGAGGCTCAAGCGGTGGAGCTATGTTTGCAAGGAACGGAGGAAGGTCGTGGCGAAAGGTCTCCCAGCCTGTAATTAGGCTCCTGTAGAGTCTATTGAAGGAACCAATTATATCGACAGCTAACGCCCAACCCATTTTGCCAAGTTCTTCAATGATCTCTCCGGCATTCTTAGGGGTGAGTCCTAATGGAATTAACAAATTTGAGATTTGGTGCAGCAATTGATCGCCGACATAGTTGACACTGCCGTTAACAGCACGGTTTACAGCGCTTTCAGCGTCCAAGAGAAGCCGAGATGCACGAAATTCAGGACTCGCTTGATAATCTAAGAGAGCCTTCTTTAACAAGCCAATATCGGTCGCAAGCTTTCTTTTACGTTCTTGTGGAGAAAGATCAACGGGAATTAAGAGACCTGCATTTGGCTCACCGGGATAACCAACTCTGTAACCTGCCCTTCCAGGCTCCGTGAAGGTAGTAGCGCCAGAAAGCCGATAAGCCATGGCTTCCGGCGAACTACTATTTAGAGGTTGACCGGACACGGAGTAAATCGGAGCGCTTGCATTCGGAACAACGAACTGCATCCCACTCGGATCCACCCCAACCGTCGGCATCTGGTGCACGTAGCTGTACCGTGGTTCACTCGGTACCGGATCAACGCTCAGCCACGTGCCGGATTTTGGATCATACCACTGCTCCCGAACGTAGTTCAGGCCAAGGTCGGGGTCGTACCAGTATCCCAGTCCGCCACCAAACTCGTAAGGCATCCCCGGCAGGTCAGCGGCGTAGTTATTGCCGAAGGCATCCGTCTTGAATCTCCCGTCGCTAGCTGGTGAGCCTCCATAAATGCCAATAATGGACTGTACGCTCTGTAGAGCATCCTCCTGCAGCATCCAGTTTAATGCAGCTCCGTCTCCGCGCAGGCCCATGTAACGACTAAGGTTTTTTCCATGGACTTCCAGATGGGTTGTACCGCCGTTCGTGCCAATTCTGGCAAGCATTTCCCGCAGACCGTCCGGCTTCAGACGGTCCCAAACAAATACTTCGGTTCCCTCGCTTTGGGAGTCATGGCTGTATCGTAAGTTGTCAAATCTGTAGGTGGAAGTGTGTATCTGGCCATTTGGAAGCGTGGCCGCAGTCAGTCGATTTTTGCAGTCCCAGGTGTATGTGGTCGTACTGGCGGGGCTTGCCTGGGACGTGATGAGGCTGCCGTTACTGTCGAATGTGTTAGTGGTTATGGCTCCATATTGGTACTGGAGATTGATGAGTTGGTCCGCGGCGTCATAAATTTGAGTTCTTAGCCCGGAGGTGTCTGTCTGAGTCGCTCTTTTGGCATAGATGCCACCCGTGTTGTCGTACGTCCATGTCAGCAGACCGTGAACCGGGTTATTTTCTGTAATGACCCGGTCGGCCAGGTCATACCCATAATTATAAGTACCGTCTCCCGTGACTTTTTTGGTGGGTCTACCGAGACCATCGTAGGTGTAATACGCTCGGTCAATAGCTGCGTGTGCACCCGTTTCGTGTTCAATCTGGAGTGGTCGCCCTACGGCATCAAATGTCGTGGTCGTGGTAAGACCATATGGAAGCGTCTCAAAATACATCATCCCGCGCGCATCGAATAGGTAGGTTGTCGTAGCAGATGGCGTGCTTCGCGGAGGATAACCGGGATCGGTTACAGTGGACATGAGATTTCGCGGGTCATACCCATAGGTCAGCGGTCCCCACCATGTTTCGAGCAGCACGCGATTACCGTTACCGTCGTAGGAGGTTGTCAGCGGCTGACCATTCAGGTGTCCGGGAGCATTGACGATCTTCAGCATTCCCCGCGCGTCGTAAGTCTCGGTAGTAACGCCAATCCAGTCGGAGATTTTGGTGACAAGTCCTCGCGCATCATAGATCGCCGAGGAGATCGTCCCATCCATATATAGGTGATTGATGGGTTCCCGTCGTGCACTGTAGAGATGGGTGGTAGTATGACCCAGAGCGTCCAACTCCGTGCTGAGCATTCCGCGAGAATCGTAGGTTGCGGTCTGGATTCGGCT
>JBDUAM010000562.1:0-1530 GCA_040004655.1 Chthonomonadales bacterium
AAGCCGTGGTTTTTAGTAACCGAGCAGAATATTTCCGATGTCGCCGCGATTTGTCGAGAGTGGCCATCATTTCTCACAGCAGGTTATGTCGTCCCGCTCGTCGAAAGCGTTAAGGCTGCCCTCCAACAGCTCCAGGCAAATTCCGCCGGTAACTTTAGTTGCTCGATAGAGTTGTTTAACACGGAGTAGATTGAGAATTGTCCGAGCAAACCAACGATGTTCAACGTGCGCGCGAGATCATTTCAGCATATGGCTGGAATGCGACATCTTATCAGATCATAAATCCGGGGTTTCGTTACTGGTTTTCTTCCCAGGGCGATGGCGTGGTCGGGTATGTGAAATATCGATCAATGTTCGTTGTGGGCGGCGGACCGGTGTGTTCACGAGACAGATTGCCGCAGGTGCTGCGAGAGTGGGAGGAATACTGCTGCTCGCAGCATCGAACGGTGAGCTATTTCGGGGCGGCGGGTAGACTCTGCGACCTGTTGCATCACTCTCCGTTGCACTCGACGGTTGTGGTTGGAGCACAGCCCTCGTGGGACCCGCGGAATTGGTCCGAGCGCACGCAGCATTCCGCCTCGCTTCGAGGTCAGTTTCATCGCGCGATGAATAAAGGCGTGACTGTTTCCGAATGGCCAGTTAAGCAGGCTGAAAACCATCCATCGTTGCGAGCCTGTCTGAAGGAGTGGCTGGAAACGCGCCATCTACTACCCTTGCACTTCCTTGTGGAACCCGAAACCTTGAGCACGCTAAGCGGCCGGAGAATGTTCGTAGCAGAACAGGGTGGAAGGGTTGTTGGTTTCGTAACTCTGTCTCCCGTGCCTGCAAGAAGTGGATGGCTGACCGAGCAATTCCCTCGGTTGCCCTCTGCGCCAAACGGGACGGTTGAGCTGCTAATTGACGCCGCCGCTCGAGCGGTCGCTCTGGATGGCGCAAAGTACTTCACGATGGGGCTCGTTCCACTTGCCAATCGGGTTGAAAATGCTTCGGTCAAGAATCCGGTATGGCTAAATTCGACGTTCAATGTACTCCGAAACAGTGGTGGTGGATTTTACAACTTTGAGGGATTGAAAGCGTTCAAGTCGAAGTTCCAACCTGATTACTGGGAGCCGATCTATGTGATATCGCGAGAAAAATCATTTTCCGTACGAACCCTGTACAATATTGCGGGCGCGTTCACGCAGCAGAACCCTGTGTTGGCAGTCACGAAGTCGGTGTTGCGTCGCATGAAATGAATTCGGCTAATCAGGTTACCAAGAATTGAAGAAGTGAGCCTCCCATAGATTAACGTAGGCATTGTTAAGCGGTAAACTGGCTCTATGTCCCGAATTGCATTCAAAGGAGGCGCAGACATAGATGCGCACACATATTTGATCGACGAAATTCAATCTCAATGGCCCAGATGCCCTGAGTCGGCCGAGTTGCTTAACCGGCTCTACGAAGAATACGTAAGCCAGAACCCACTCGTGCGGACGCTTGAGCAGAAGTTTCTCTCTACCGCCGGGGTCGATATCCGTAACCTTCTGGACC
>JBDUAM010000522.1:0-5067 GCA_040004655.1 Chthonomonadales bacterium
TATATTCAGCATTTCCGCCGCCTCACGTCGCCGTATCCAGTAATGCCCACCAACCACATCGTCAGGTCCTAATTGGTGGCCGGTCTTTGTGGTGTGGTGCACAATAGAACACTTAATACTCATGCAAACCTCCCGGAGTAGTATCTAACTATTGTTCGGTGTGGGGACGTAATTTACCAATGATTTCAAAATAAAATGTATACCGAAGAATCTGCTATTCAAGGTGCCTTTTCCCTTGGGAGAAGGACCGAGGACGAAGGCAAAGCGCCGTAATGTCCGAAATGCATTCGTATTGCAACGCCGACCCACATCACCCGGCCTCTCATCCCACCATTAACAACCTTAGGTTTTATACGCGACATGCCTGTGTGTGATACAATCTAAAAATGAGCATCGCCACATAGTTGATTATTGACGATTTCGATGTAATCATTAAGGCGTTCGACCAGATTATCAAGAGGGTGAAGTGGATCAGGTAGAAGCAACTATTCAAAAATATCTGGATCAAGGACGCACTCTCATAGGGGCCAAAGCTGCCGCGGCAATAGAGTTGTATCCGGAATTTGTTGCGCGTGATCTTAGGATGGTAGACGACGAAGGCAATACCGTTGAGAATGGCATAGAGATGACACTTATCGGTGAAGCTTGATAACTACCTTGCATGCATGTACACGAATATTATCGAAAATCACAACCACTAAATCCCAATCGCCGTCGACACCGAACTCTTGACAACCTCATCCGCCGAGACCTCGCGGCCAAGCCTGTCTGACAGGTAGATACCCTCAGAGATCAACATGGTGTTGAGCGCGAGCTGCGCGGTCGGCAGCAGCGGGATCAACCCTTGTAGCGCGCCGATCCAGTGGTCTTGCGAACTGCCGTAGAGAACTCCGTCGCCGCGGACTTTGTCCCAGAGGTATCGCGTCTGATCCAGATTGGCGGTACCGGTGATATCCAGATCGCCGAAGGTGCAACTGAAGCTGAACGGGTCGAGGCGAACGCCTCCCTTTGACCCGACAATGCTGGAGCCCTCAAACGAGTCGATATTAATCGCCCATGCCTCTATGATATCCAGCGTCACGTTGTTAGCAAAATGCACCAGACCAATCCCAAGCTCCTCCACGTCGTAGACCGAGTCCGCACGGCGCGGCTCGTCCATGGCTATCTCTTGATATGTCTTGCCAGAAATTCGCGTGACTTTTGGGTTGTCCAGCAAATACAGAAGCTGGCTGATGTGGTAGACGCCCATGTCATAAATGGCGCCGCCCGCAGCATTGCGCTTCTGCACAAAAGTGGGAGTGCCATAGCCGTCGACGTACGGTCGACCCCTGCGACGATAACCCGTGCTCCGCGCATGATAGACGTTGCCCAGGTGGCCGCCCTCGATTAACTCTTTGGCCGCACGAGTTTCGTTCTGGTATAGAGTTGCGAGTTGGATGTGCAGAAGGAGATCCGTGCCGGTTGCCGCGTCGACCATGGTGACCGCATCGGCGTGCGACCCGGTGATGGGCTTTTCGCAGTAGACGTGCTTGCCAGCCTCCAGCGCCGCGAGGGTTGCGGGTAAGTGGAAGTTGTTGTGCAGGCAGATATCTACGGCGTCGATGTCATCTCGTTGCAGCATCTGTCGAAAGTCGCTGTAGAGATGGGGAATACCAAATTCGGCTGCCACGCGATCGCGGGCCTCCGGATTAATGTCCGCTCCGGCGATTACCTCTGCATTTGGGATGTCTTTGTAGGCTTGCAGGTGCTTGCGACTGATCTGACCGCACCCGATGAAACCGATACGCACCGGTCGACCGGTGATGGGCGTCATCTATCGACCCGTCAATCTATGAAGAAGATTAATTGTCTTCCGCGCGCCCTCAACCTCGTCGCCATCTTCGGGAACGCTCTCAACGCCCCATGTACCCTGATATTGAGTTTCCATGAGATAGTTGACTGCCCTCGGGATGTCCTCGCTCATCTCGTCGCCATCGTCCCAGATAAACGATTTGAAATGAGTGGATGAGGCTCTGGTCGCAAGTCTTCGCCGTCCTTCATCACGCAGTCCGGGCGCCCAGTTGTGCATGTCGAGAAGCAAGCCAAGTCCGTCGATTTCATCCAGCAGTCGAATAACGTTGTCGGGATACATGGTAGGACCCCAGTGATTTTCCACAAGGATTTCAATACCATGCGGACGAGCCACGCCTATCAAGTCTTCATATCCCTCTTTAATGGTCTGAAAAACTTCCTCGGGCATTTCGGGCGGGCCACCCGCGTCGATTCGGACCTGCTTTGCACCGAGTTCTGCTGCGACCTCGATCCATCGATAAGCGCGTTCTCGATTCGCCATTCGAGCACCGGCAGACTCCTCGTAAATATGGGCGCCATCCACCGCTATTACTCCAAACGGAAGGCCGACAATCTGAGCTGTTTTCTTGACCTCAGCAATGTAGCCTGAGTGGTCCGCAACCAGATGTTGTGAGCTCTCTGGATGCTGTCCGGCGTGGATCACATCATCCGCATCGGCCAGCACCGAGAGGTGGGCATTCCATGGGTCCAATTGAGTACAGCCCAGGTCCTTGCACGTATAAATGTACTTAAACATGTCCATCGTGCCAGCCGCAAGCATACGATGGAAACTATAAGAACATATTCCAATCTGCATAGATCGTTCTCCTCAGACCCTATTTATTTTTGACGGTGATGCCAGGCCAATCGTCCGTGCGGAATGGCGATGTGGGTAGTCCGGCCTTGTTATAGAGATTCACCGCCGGATTGATCGACCATCCGTATCGAACCGCAACTGGCGTTTTCACCGATGGGGAAGAGACGATGACCGACTTACCATCGATCTTTGCATCGGCCCAGACGAATTTGTGGTCTTCACCGGCAATCGCAAAGCCCTGAACGGCTTCATTGTTCGTCGTCATTAACCCGGTGCTTACATGGTTAAATGAAAGTCGCACAGATGAGTTTTCAACTTTCATATTCTTATATGTCGGACTGGCAAATTCGCCCTTGCGTTTGTACGCAATTTCCAGTGCGCTCATGGCCAATCGCTTGCCAACGTCTTGTTTGTTTTTTGGGTGAATGTCCTTTGCATCGCCAATATCAATCGTAACGGCTATGCCTGTCTTCGGGAGATTCGCCGCCGTCATCGACTGTGCTTCTCGGAGTTCCGCCCATGCGTCATCAACAGGTTTATCATTTCGCGCTTGGAAGTTTGCAAGCTGTACGATAAAGAATGGGAAGTCGCCAACTCCAAACCGGTTACGCCAGTCGGTGATCATTGTCGGCAATACCTTGCGATACTGGAATGCACGCCCGGCATTTGATTCGCCTTGATACCAGATGGCGCCCTTAATGGCAAAGGGAATGAGCGGGGAGATCATGGCGTTATAAAGGACAGTCGGCCGATTAGGATTGTTCCCCGGGCCAACGCCAGCCGCCGCATCCGACTTGACTTTGTCAATGCCACCGTTAAAGTCTTCAATCGGTCGAAGTGCTTCTTCACTGGCCCATGCCTCGGCGATGGTTCCACCCCAGGACGTGTGGATAAGCCCGATCGGCACATTCAATTCCTGATGCAACATCCGTCCGAAGAAATATCCAATTGCGGAGAAACCATTCCATCCGCCGGTCTTCACTGTCTGCGGAGAGCAGGGTGACCATTCGCCATAAAGCATCTGGGAGTTCTTCACAAGCTGGTTAGTGGGGGTCAGCCCAATAGTCTTTTGAACGGTAAAGAGCCGAATGTTAGGATAATTAGCTCCGCTAATTTCTTTATCCGCATCATTTACATTACCGATTCCCATTTCGCAGTTCGACTGACCCGAGCAGATCCATACGTCGCCGACGAGGATGTTGGTCAGTTTGACCGAGGTGGGTCCTGAAATATTGAGTTCGAATGGGCCGCCTTCTTTAGTTGGCGGGAGTTTGGCCATCCATTTGCCGTCGGGTCCTGCTACGGCGTTTGCTTTTTTGCCACGAAACTCGACGGTGACTTTAGAACCGGGAGCGGTCCATCCCCATACGGGTACTGGTGCGTTGCGTTGCAAGACCATGTTGTTGGTGAACAGGGGAGCGAGAAACGGGTTGGCATTCTGCTGTGCTTTGGCCGCATTGACCAAAAGGCTGGAGATGGTGGCGAGCAGGCCGAATACGAGACTTCTACGTGTGAATCGCATAGTTGTTGTCCTCTTCATTGAATGCTACCTATTTTGCGGTTACGACTTTGGGCAGTTTCCACTCTTCATCGAAGAAACCTGCCAGTTGAACATCTGTTTTACGGTCATCGGTAAAGTGGTTCGCATCAAACTTGATAATGGCATAATCCGGCAGATGTGGGTACTGCAACGCATTGCTGCCCATCATGTCTTTCGTGCTGAACGTCATGCCCGTGTTTATGACCACATACTTTTCTGAATTCAGTGGATTGGGAAAGATGAACATGGGCAAATGGTCAGTTGTTGAGTAGGACTTGTCGCCGATGCTGATTTTGTCTTTGGTCCATTTGATGGGTAACTCTCCTGCAATTCGAGCCAGTATCTTATTGGATGAGGGATCGCCGAAGAGATAGAGGTTCTTGGTTTTGATATCTTCATCTGTTATATCTGTATCTTGCTTCTCGGGGAGTGTGCCTCGGAAATAAATTCCCCATGATGTGCGAAATCGGTCGAGTTCTGATTTGAGCCATGTGTCGCTTGCAGAGTTGATCACCGCTCCCGTACCACGAACGGCTATGATAGGTGAAAACAGGGCGTCGTCGATAGGTCCCTGAAGTCCGGGCGATTTGTGCATGCCAGTTAGTGGTTGTATTTTCCAACCGTCTTTTGTGAGCAGGAGGGCAATTGGTCTACCGGGATGGTAGTTTTTGTAGATGATGGTCGGATCGGTTTTTGCTGTGCGAGGTCGATTGATGAATATGGCGATATTGATTGGCGCACCGTCTACGCCTACCGGTGGGGCAATGGTCATTGCTTTGACGTTGGTGGCTGTGATCTCGACCTCATCAGATGCCGTGACTTTAGCAAGCACGTCGGCACGTTGCCAGTGATGCTCCAGCGCCTGTAACACAAGCCATTT
>JBDUAM010000472.1:0-5063 GCA_040004655.1 Chthonomonadales bacterium
TCGGCGTTGTGGCCGATACTTGAGTTGTGTTCGTTGGAGGGAACTGCTCGTCGTTATCCTGAACGTACATCAACCAGGCCAGGCCGAGCTGCTTAACGTTTGATGTGCAGGAAGCCTGTCGAGCTTTTTCTCTTGCTTTGGCAAAAACAGGGAATAGGATTGCGGCAAGAATGGCTATGATTGCGATGACTACGAGAAGTTCGATGAGTGTGAACGCTCTGCGTCGGAATGAATATGAAGACATAAGGTTTCTCTCCTTCGTGTCAGAGATAATTCTGACAACGAGCACAGTATAACGAACCAACCTTAATTCTTACTTAAACAAACATTAAACAATCATTACAAGCGCTTGTTCATCCTAAATATAGCTTGGGCGTACTTCATATGCAATTGGATCTTGATAGCCTGCAATCTCAAATCCCCTCAAACGCAAGGCGCAGGAATCACAAACTCCGCATGCCGCCACTTCATTCTGGTAGCAAGACCATGTGAGGTTGAGAGGCGCCCCGAGGTCTACTCCTTTGCGAATAATCTGCTCTTTCGCCAGATAAATTATCGGCGTATCGATGTGAATGTTTCCCTTTGCGGTGCCGGTTTTGATAAGCTGATTAAATGCGGCGTAATACTCTGGTCGACAATCCGGGTATCCACTGGAATCTTCGTAGACTGCGCCGATGTATATTCGACTGCTTCCTCTCACTTCAGCCCAGCTAACGGCAATGGATAGTATGTGTGCATTCCGAAAGGGGACGTAGCTGGATGGAATGGATTTGTTCTCCAGATCAGCTTCAGTGACGGATATGGTGTTATCCGTTAGCGAGCTCCCGCCGATGGCTTTCAGGTGTTCGATAGATACTTCTAGGCGCGAAGATTGCGGCACGTGGTAAAAATCTGCGATATCATGGAATGCCTGAAGTTCACGATTCTCAGTCCGTTGACCGTAATTCAAGTGTAGAAATGCGAGATCGAGTCCCGCTTCCTTCGCGATAGCGGCAGTGACGCAACTATCCATACCACCCGACACTAACACAACTGCTTCCGACATACAACCTCCGCCTGAATAGCTTTTCCGGGATTACGGGAACGGTGTAATCTTAGTTTTCTTGTAGTTTGTGAATCGATGAAATGTGAGGAAATTTGCATCGTGGAAATTATGTGCGCCGCCAGTTGGGTCGTCAAAGGCAGTGCGGCTGACGGCAATGATGTCTTTGGAATCAAACTGCCAGTCGACATATTGGAAAGCGTGGCTGACCGCATCTGGGTGTTGGAGCAAAATGCCGCGGAAGTCCCACTGAATTAAGTCTTTTGACGATACCAACGCGAGGGTATTTCGTGTGGGATTTGGTTTGCCCACCCGATTGGCTTTGGGCACGTAATTGACTATCGACCAGTAGAGTTTGGTACTAAGGTCGTAGCGAATAGTAAACTTCTTTGCGCCTCCTGGGAAGTGGAAGAAGCCCGTGTCAGGTTTGAAATCTGCCTTTTTGCCGTCTTCAGAAATCTCGAGTCTGGCGGCGTACTCGTCATCCGATGGGTGTTCAACTCTCAAAATATCGAGAATCTTTCCGTCAAGTGTAAATACTGCGTTGCCTTCCAGAAATCCGCCGAATTTGCCATCCAACCAGTCCGGGGTGAGTGCGATTTTGTTAGTTGAGGTCCAGTTAGATGCTTCAAGAAGGTCATTATTCATGGAGCACGAGATCATGAAGGCGCGGAAGTGCTTTCCCCAACCGCCCTCTCCGCCCTCATCTTCCATCGCCTTCCAGACCTTGCCCCCAAATAACAAGGTAGCCGTTGGAGCGCTGTGGTATTTCCCGCCTTCTAGCAGCAATCCCTGATGCGGACCACGCGGAGATGTCCAGGAGGCCCCATCATCTTCCGATCGGCGAATTACTAGATCGCCGTGCTCTTTGTTCGGGCCGATAAGGTATAGCGAAGACCCATTTACAAAAAGGGTGGACCAGAACGCGCCCTTTACTTCAGCTCGTTTAGTCCATGTAAGCCCACGGTCACCTGACGCAAAGATGAGCGTAGTGTTACTCTCGCCGCCCGGACCAAAAATATCATGGCTGGCAAGGTATTCCCCGGTCCATAGAACAACGAGGCTTGGCGAACCGATGTAAGTTTTAGTTGACGCCGCGAGGTGGTTTACAACAACACCCGGAGGCGCGAGCACCTGCGCGCGGCAAATTAGTGGGAAGGCAAACAACACACCGAGAATTGTAAAAGCTCTACGCAGCAATCGGTAACCAGTATCTCTCATAAAGTTTGCGAGCGACAATGCGGGAATAAAACGTTCGGCGCACATAGTATGAAGTTCTTTTGACAATCTGCACCCGGTTCTCTTCAAGTTGTAGGCCCCAAAATTTAAATTCATATTGGAAAAGTAGAACAATCCTCGCTGAAGCCGATTGTCTTTCGGATATAAAGGGTTAGGCGTCCGAAGCAAATTGGATATCGGAGTGGCATTTTGCGTGGTAACAACCCCTTCAATCACCCAGCGCCAGGTTGCTCGACTATGATTCAAATCAGCCAAACCCTGGATCAAATCTTTTTGTTCTGTAGATCTTTCAAAACCTGGCGGGCAGCGTTGCTGCCCGGGATACCACTTACACAACCGCCAGGCCAAGCACCTGAACCGCATATATAGAGTCCACGAATGGGTGTTCTCGAATCGGCCAATCCAAATCGACCACCGAACATCTGATTCGGTGTGATGTCGCCGTGGAAGATATGCCCGCCGATCAGACCGAACTGTTCTTCCAGCTTGCGTGGTGTAAGCACCTGCACATTCTCGATAGATTCTGGCACATTTGGCGCGAACCGTGCGATTGTATCGATGACTCGCCGATAGTAGCGATTCTCCTCCGCAATGGCATTGAGGTTCGAATCGATTTCGTACGGGAAGTATTGCGTAAAGCACGAGAGCATATGCTTGCCTTCAGGGACTAGCGACGAATCGGTTGCACTCTGCATGTAAATTTCGACCATTGGATATTCAGATGGTCGACCGTCGTGGCAATCGTGCCATGCTTTGTCGAGAAAATCCATGTTTGGCGCGAGATGTACGGTCCCTCTGTGTTGCGGCCCAGAAGCCAATCCGGGCATGGCTGTAAAGTTCGGTAATTCTGAGACGGTCATATTGATTTTACAGGAGACACCGTGCGTTTTCCAGCGGTTGATGGTTTCCGCAATGTCAGGGGGTGGCGACTGTTTTGTGAGACCAAAGGTGGTGAATGGATGTGCGTTCGAGAGAACTGCTTTGCCTGAGAAAACCGAACCATCGGTGCAAGTCACTCCCGCGGCACGATCATTTGTTACGTCGATGCGGGCGACTTCTTTGTCCGATAGAATGACCGCGCCGTTTGCAATCGCGCTCTGTGCCAGTGCATTGGAGACGCTGCCCATGCCGCCCTTGACATAACCCCATGCGCCTCGTGCGCCCACCGCTCGACCCATGTAATGATGCAAGAGGACGTAGGCGGTTCCGTGGTCTGATGGACCAGCGGCCGTTCCGATCAGGCCGTCTGTGCTGAGGACTGCCATCAGTTTTTCGCTGTTAAATCGATTCTCCAGAAGAGTGCGCACCGATTGCGTGAAGAACTGTTCGAAGAGTGGGAAGGCTCCTTGGGAGCTAAAGGCGTCCGCTATTTTCCCCATGGATGGTGCCGCGTCCAGAAAGAAGGGTTCTAGAATATCCGCAGCCGTTTCTACGTCCTTCTCAAATTGGAAATAGGCGTCCGCATCCTTCGGGCAGACTCGGAGCAACTCTTTTCGAGTCGCTGACTCATCACGCTGGAAGAGTAGGTACGAGCCGTCTTCGAATGGGGCGAATCCCGACGGGTCGCGTCGGTCAATCTCAAATCCGTACTTGTGAAGTTCGAGGTCGGAGATGATTGCGGGATGCAGCAGGCTGCATAGGTACGCGGCGGTCGAGACGTGATAGCCGGGCCAAACTTCTTCTGTGACGCACGCGCCGCCCAGGGAAGGGCGCTTTTCGAGGACCACCACTGATTTTCCAGCTTTCGCCAGATAGGCAGCCGCCGTGAGGCCATTGTGCCCACTACCAACGATAACAAAGTCGAATTCTTGCATGCCCTAAAGTACAGCAGGTAGCTGCTCAAGTCCTGCCCGGACGTTTGATTTTGAGATGAGAAAACTATCCGATCTCTTCGAAGATTATTGGTCTTACCTCCACGCTGGTATCAGAGAATTCAAATGCTGCAATTATCGCCCTCTCGAATTCGGAGCAGCGCGGGCTGTTGTTGTGTTCGAATTCTGCGAGGATATCTCTACCACTGACTTTGTCGCCAACGCCAACGTAGAATACAATTCCCACCGTTGGATCAATGGTGTCTGATTTGCGCAGACGCCCTGCGCCCATATCTACAGCAATTCTGCCGATCTTCTCGGCATCAATGGATTTTACGAAACCAGAAGAAGTTGATTTGACTTCGTAAGTTGCCCGCGACACTGGCAAGAGATTTGGATTCTGACACACACCTTCCTCACCGCCCTGAGCCTTGATCAACTCGCCGAGTTTTGCCAGAGCTGCCCCGGAATCGATCATTTCGTTCGCAACATTTAGCCCGTCCTTCAGCGAAGTCGCCTTGCCTGAAAGATGGATAGCCCTGGCGGATAACTGTACGCAGAGGTCGCGCAGTCGAGATCCTTGCCATTTTCCAGCCAGCACTTCAATGGCTTCTCGAACTTCAACGGCATTGCCCACAGCTATGCCCAGCGGGCTATCCATGTCGGTCAAAATGGCTTTTGTCCGGACACCAGCGTTCGTACCGATCTCGACCATCGTTCGCGCAAGCTCGGCAGCGCGTTCTCTGGATTTCATGAACGAGCCGCGCCCGACTTTCACGTCTAGAATAACAGCATTCGCTCCGCCAGCCAATTTTTTCGACATGATGCTGGCGGCGATGAGCGGAATCGACTCGACGGTCGCGGTGACGTCGCGGAGGGCGTAGAGCCGCTTGTCCGCCGGCGCGATCTCGGGCGTCTGCCCCAGCATCGCGCAGCCCAGGCGGTCCACCTGCGCCCGGGCCTCCTGCAGC
>JBDUAM010000176.1:0-1526 GCA_040004655.1 Chthonomonadales bacterium
CTACTAGTTGCTTCTCAAATTCGTGAATCCCGCGAATCGCGGATTTCGTATTGGTTGTATGGCCACTCAACACCATGTACATCTAACAGACGCAAACCGTGCTAAGCTGACTGCGATAATCAGTTCTGGATCAGCCCTGGCTCGAACTCAGACGAAAGCCAGAATCTTGCTGCTAACGGACCGAAACCGCACTGGGCGCTTAACGGATGATCAGATTATTGCGACCCTGGGTACAAGTAACAGTAATATCCAGCGAACGCGCATCAGGTTCCTTACGGTGGGCTTGGACGCCTGCCTCGTGGACAAACCGAGATCGGGGCGCAAACCCAGGATCACGGGCGACGTCGTGGCAAATCTCACAGTTCTTGCTTGTAGCAAGCCACCCAATGGTCACGCCAGGTGGACTCTACAAATGCTAGCCAATCGGATGGTGGAACTTCACTACATCGATGCCATTTCCCCGGTTGCCGTTCATACGCACCTTAAAAAAACAAAATCGCTCCATGGCGGATTGAGCGTTATTGCATTGGCAAACCCGGCGCTCGATTCGTAGCCAAAATGGAGGACGTGCTCGATGTCTACGCCCGCCCTTATGATGCCAAGCACCCGGTAATCTGCACGGACGAGTGCAGCAAGGAGCTCCACACCTCGCCCAGACCTGACCTGCCGGCGAAACCAGGAAAGAACGGCCGCCAGGACTACGAATATGCGCGCGAGGGCACGCGCAATATGTTCATAGCGGTCGAGCCATTGACCGGCCGGAACTCTGTTCGCGTTACACAGCGCCGAACATCTGTTGACTACGCCGAGCACCTACGCCGCCTCGTCGACGAAGAATATGCAGATGCTGAGTACATCGTTCTGGTAAACGACAACCTAAATACCCACTCTGCGGCCTGTCTATACGAGGCGTTTGAGCCAGAAGAAGCGCAGCGTATAGCTAAGCGAATTGAGTGGCACTGGACGCCAGAACATGCGAGTTGGTTGAACATGGCCGAGATCGAATTAAGCATCTTGTCGCGACAGTGTCTCAAAAGGCGGATCCCGGACGAGGCAACACTGGTGCATGAAATCGCTGCCTGGGAGTGTCAACGCAACAGCGAACCAGTGACCATCAACTGGCAATTCACCGCTGATGACGCCCGGATAAAGCTACGACACCTCTACCCGGAGCGAAAGAAAGCATGAATTCATGAATTCACTACTAGGTCCCAAGAAGAGATCTTCGGATTCGCGGATGCGCTTAAGGCCAAGTACGGGATAGACAAGATCAAGGAGGTTACATACCCGTATACTTCGCTTCTCAAGAAATACGGGAAGTTCTAAACAAACGTGGGCAGCTTGCCCAATGAGACATGGGCCACATTCCGGGGTCGAGAGACTACGTCTGTGGCCCGTGGATCGGCAGATCGCGCCGATGTTACCGGAGAATCTGACGTTAGGGCGTCTGTTCGTCCCCTTCGATCTGGTCAGCCGCACCATGATGGTGGCGTGCTGCAATCCGTTTGACGCGGCCGGACGCGAAG
>JBDUAM010000595.1:0-1524 GCA_040004655.1 Chthonomonadales bacterium
ACCGGCGACCGACGGTTTACGAAACCGTTGCTCTACCACTGAGCTACATTGGCTACCAACAACTTACGCGAAACTGAGGCGCCCGACTGCCCGATCCAAAACGTTGACTTTGGAACGTTACAGCCAAGGAGTCCACGCGTCATGACGCGAGGTTCCAGTCAGTCTCAGCACTGCAAAAGGTTCGCGGGAAACACGTAGGCTCGTCAAGAGCAAGGTCGAAATCTCTGTGTCGAGGGGCTGGCTAAGACTGGGATCGGATCAAGATCAACAGTTTGTCCTCAAAACAGGACTTCAAATCAACAGCTTGGTCGTTCCCCGGCTGGGGTATCCGCCTATCTTTGATTTCGGGGGGCTCAGTCTATATTACCGTTGCTGTGCCACTAGCGAATGAACCATTAAACATTCTGCTCGCGGAAGATAATCCGGACGACGTCTTTTTTTTTTCGTAGTGCTTATAAAAAGGCGGTGGTGCCGGGGACGTTCAACGCGGTCTGTGACGGCGTGGAGGCGCTCGCGTACCTGAACGGCGAGGAGAGCTTTGGTGACCGCGAAAATTATCCATTTCCCGACCTGCTGTTGCTGGATTTGAACATGCCGCGAATCAATGGTTTTGAGGTTTTGGAATGGATTCGCGATCAGGAAAAATTCCGCCATCTGCTGGTGCATGTCATGTCGTACTCTTCGCGGGATTCAGATATTGAACGCGCATACGAATTGCACGCGAACAGTTACATAGTGAAGCCCAGCCGAGTTGATCGATTGACGGAGCTTATTATTGCGCTGCATCAATGGCATCGTTTCATTTCGCTGCCGACAAGGTTGAATTGTGCCAAATCCAATGCCGTGCCGTCGATCTCTTGAACGCCCGCTGGCTGGAGTCCGGAGGATTTGCACCCGGGTCGAACGGTTGAAAGCCTCCTGGGTTTCGTGAAAATTTTAATTTAAATAAATTCGTTATGAGCGAAAAAGTCACGCACACACCCAGCGCGCAAAGCAGCCAGGAAGATGCGCGATGCCCGAGCGGTGTGGAAGGGTTGGACGAAATCCTCTCAGGTGGCTTGCCGAGCAATTGCTTTTACCTGGTGCAGGGCGATCCGGGGTCGGGGAAGACTACGCTGGCGTTGCAATTTCTCCTGGATGGCGTGCGTCGCGGGGAAAAGGTGCTTTACATCACGCTCTCGGAAACGAAGGAGGAATTGTTAAGGGTGGCGCGTTCCCATGGCTGGTCTTTGGACAAGATTCCCTTGATCGAACTCTCGGCCATTGAAACGTTGCTGCGACCCGAGGCGCAAACGACGGTGTTTCATCCTTCGGAAATGGAACTGGGCAAGTTGACGGAAGTTCTCCTGGAGGAGACGCGCCGGGTGCGGCCCGCCCGGATCGTGTTTGATTCGCTTTCCGAGTATCGGCTCATTGCGGAAACGCCGTTGCGTTATCGCCGGCAACTGTTGAATCTGAAACAGGAGTTTGCCCGGTATGAGAGCACCGTTTTGCTGCTGGACGATAAAATGGGTGATGGCATGG
>JBDUAM010000527.1:0-1523 GCA_040004655.1 Chthonomonadales bacterium
AAAGAGAGGGTGCTGATGAAAGAGATCGATTTTGAACATTCCGAGTATCGGCAGAATAAGCCGCTTTGGAAGATGTATGGGCACTTATACAAGGGCGGCGAGGTTCTGAAAGGCAATGCGTCTGATTATTTGGCGCGACGGCAGAAGGAACCGGCCAATGTCTATCAGGAGCGGCTGGGGCAGGTGTTCTATGAGAACTATGTTGGGTCGATCATTGACTGGTATGTTGCTTCCTTGTTCCGCCGCGAGCCGGTGATATTGCCTGAAGGGGAAGATCCGGCCGGTCGGCAGTTTCTTACGGCTTTCATTGAAGACTCGGACACGCGTGGGACAACGATATCGGAGTTTTTTCGCAACGCGCTGAGGGAATCGCTGGTGTATGGGACGACGCATGCGGTGTTGGAATTCCCACGGGTGACGAACGAGGCGATGACGCGGGCCGAGGAAGAGGCCCTGGGCTCATCGAGGGCTTATTTGGTGCATTATCGGCCGGATCAGTTGATTAATTGGTCCAAGGATGAACGGGGTGACTACGAGTGGGTGGTGTTGCGGACGCAGCGCACCAGGCAGGTTTCGGTTTCCGACACACGGATGATGGAGCGTACGCGGTGGTATTACTATGACCGCGAAAACTTCAGAGTCTATGAGCGGGAAGTGGCGAGTAATGGGATTAAGTTAGACCTCCTACCGGCGAGTGATGGGGACATACGTTTGGTAGACGAGGGGCGGCACGCGTTGGCGGGTGAGAGACGCGTGCCGCTTTTTTCGATGCCGGCGGCTGACGGGATGTGCCTGATGGAGAAGGCGAGTCTGTTGCAGTTGGAGCATTTTAATAAGTCGAATGCGCTTTCGTGGGCGCTGACGCTGGGGTTGTTTGCGACGCCGGTGGTTTATACGGATCGCGAGTGGAGCCAGGTGGTGGGTGAGGCCTACTACATTCAACTGGGGCCGAATGACAAGTTTGGCTGGACGGAGCCCGAGGGAAAAGTCTACCAGATTGCGGCGGATAACTTGACGCGATTGAAGGAAGAGATCTACCGGGTTTGTTATTTGATGACGCAGGCGGGTGGGCCTTCGATGGCGCAGAGTGGATTGAGCAAACAGCGCGATTTTGCGGTGACGCAGGAGATGCTGCGAGCTTACGGCGACTGGGTGAAGGACTCGATTAAACGGATTATCGGGGTAGCACTGGCGGTGAGGAAGGACCGGATTGGCTTTGATGTGTCGGGGCTGGATGAGTTTGATCTGGCTGATTTCACGACTGAGATTGGCGATGCCGAGCGGTTGCTGAATCTGGGAATTCGATCGGACACGTTGGACAAGCAAGTGAAGAAGAAGCTGGCGTTCCAGTTCTTGTCGGACGTGCGGCAGGCGATGAAGGAGCGGATTGGGCAGGAGATTGACGGGGTTTAGCAGCCGCGACTCCGGCATCAGTCGCGGGGCTCAGATTGGACATGCTGCACGGAGCGACGGAAGGCAAGGTCTGCGCTCCGACGGAATTTGTGCACGGGCGAAGGGGACGG
>JBDUAM010000571.1:0-1520 GCA_040004655.1 Chthonomonadales bacterium
CTGAAGGTGATGAAGTGGAAGTTCTGCGTCTGTTGGTAGCGTCTGAGGCCGGTTGGCATGGTAGTGCGAGCAGTTTACATCCCACCCTTCGCAAAAGCGCGAAGGATGGGGCACCCGATGGTTTGTGTTTGGTTAGGAGGTGTAGGGTGGGGCACCCGGCTTTCGCGCGAATGCCCACATCTCAGAATCGAGATAATGGGGCACCCGATTTGGTGGAGGATGTTAGATGTGGGCCATCCGCCGATGAAGCGGGTATCCTATCTTTGGGCGGCTATCCTGAATGAAAACGGAAAATGACGATCTGGAATGCTGTCCATATTGCGATAATCCAAGTCCGACTTTTACCGATGACCACATCTTCCCTCAATTTCTCGGTGGGCGTCGAACGATCAGGGTATGCCGGGACTGCAACAACACGTTCGGCCACACGTTTGAGGGCGGTGCTGCGAGGCATCTCAAACGTTTACAGGTCTTTATCTCCGGCTTCGGTCTCGATCTGACGAAAGTTCCAGTGGTATGGCCAACAGCGCTCACGATCGGTGACACCACCTACGATCTCATTTCCGGACCCGAAGGGGTTCAATACAAACTCAGCAAGCCTACAATCCGCAGAGATTCTGAGGGCAATATAACCGGCGGAACAGCTAGATCCGTCACAGAGGTTAATCAGATCGCTCGAGGACTCCGTAAAGCATCCCCTGCGAAAGAGATCGAAATATCCGAAGCCCCGTACGAACAGTTCGACGACGTCTACCTGAAAGTGCCTACGAGCTTTGATTCGGACCTTTATCGGTTCGCAACAAAGTTGGTCGCCGCGGTGTTGGCGAATTTTGGCTATCGGCAATTGATTTCTAGCTCAGGCATAGGTGCCTATCTCCATGCCAAAGGTGAATGGCAAACTACTCCTGCGTATTGCGATATCGCGGCGATCAATAAGCTGAGTCCGCCGCTTTCCCACGCAGTCTATGTTGAACTCGGAACGCCAAGCTATGGAATTGTTGTGATATTCGGCTATTTGAAAGTGTTCGTGCCGTTACTGCCTTATCCAACAAAGAAAGCATATCTTGCGACGCTCGATCCAATAGATGGCGAGGAAAGGTTCTCAGAAGTGGATCCAATCGGATCACGCAGCGTGCCAACCACGATTCAATTAGCCGAAATGATGGTTCATCTGAACGAGATGAATCGAATGCTTATGCAGGCTGCGAATTTGCGGGGTGCGAAGCGTCCGCCAAAACTGACAATTCAAGAGTTGAACCCAGGACCTCCCCAGTTCTTTTCGCAGACTGACAGCACGCTACGTTTCATGTTCCCCATCAACAAATCCCGGGACAACAAAGATTAACCAGCACCCGTGATATGAAATCTTGTCTAGTCCACAACAAGGATGGCTTGCTTATTCCACGGTGACGCTTTTCGCTAAATTTCTGGGTTGGTCGACGTCGCAGCCTCTTCTTACGGCGATGTGGTAAGCGAGGAGTTGCAGGGGGACTACTTCGAGGATGGGCAGAAGTAGTTCG
>JBDUAM010000542.1:0-17064 GCA_040004655.1 Chthonomonadales bacterium
CGAATCCGCAAGTCGGGCAAAGCAAAATTTATTGGATTTTCTACCCACGCTAACATGGTCCCCGAGTGTATGGAAGCGGGCGCCGCGGCAGGCTTTTACGATCAGGTCATGTTCCGCGTTAATTTCCGCACGATCGCCACAGAAGCGATAGACAGGGCCCTCGATAAGTGCTCGAAAGCTAAGATGGGACTCATCGCGATGAAGACCCTCGCGGATGGCACCAACATCCCTGCGAAGTATGACGTCTTTACCAAGGCTGGCCTCAACAAGCGACAGGCTGCCCTCAAAGCCATCTGGGCGGACGAACGCATCCACCTTATCGTCAGCGAGATGGTGAGCATTGACCAGATCGCGCAGAACACCATGGCCGCGAAGAGCAAGCTGACCCTCGCCGAAGCGCATACGCTGAAACAGTACGCCACCGCTACGGATCACCTCTTCTGCCGAGGCTGTGACCATCTGTGTCGATCTGCCGCCGGGAGCGTTGTAGCAGTCGCGGACATTCTGCGGTTCAAGATGTACCACGATCACTACGGCAAACGAGATCGCGCGAAGGAACTCTACGCAGAACTCGAAACCGCCTCCCGCCGATTAGAAGATGGCGACTGGGCCGCTGCAGAAGCAGCCTGTCCGCACAATCTACCGCTGAAGAGGCTGCTCGTAGAAGCAACGCGAACTCTCTCTTAAGAATAAAACGGACCTCCAAATTTGGAGGTCCATTTTATTTGCGTTTGGAGCGCGGTCGTCGTCGGGTGCAACCTCGCGCTTTCGGCACATGAAGATTAACTCGATCTACGATATCGGTGCGGGCGGGGACGCCCGCGCTCATACTACATTGCGTGTGATCGCTTTTTCTATTTTGGTTAGTGAGAGTAATCGGAGCGCGCCAGTCCTCGGGCGCAATGAGGAGCTTTCGGCACAAAACGTTTAACCCATTACACGTTGTCGGTGCGGGCGGGGACGCCCGCGCTCCGGTTAAGTTGTGGGGTTAATGCTATTCAAAGGTCTCGACATCGTGCATATATCCGACCACCGTTCGTTGTTCACCATCGGCAAAATGCCTCTCGACAGCTAACTGCATTTTCTCTCGCAGATCGTCCATGTCGTAACCATCGGCAAATATCTCCAGCCCTACGGCTCGGGCAGTATATCCCCCATTGCGATTCTCTTCAATTAAAAACGTAATTTCACTCAATAGACACTCCGTTTGTTGCCAGACCTGATTATGCCGTCATTATGACTGATCGACATAATCCTACCTCGCCGAACAGGAACTCCCACCGATTTTGCAGAATACTCAACCCACATCATGATTCAGGAGCACAACCCAATGGCGACCGTGGACGAAGCCACACAGAAGTTTATACAGAACCTGCAGGAGAAGACAGGCGTCTCCCTCGAGAAGTGGATTGAACGAGTGAAGGCTTCCGGACACACCAAGCACAAAGAGATCGTTAACTGGTTGAAAACGGAGAAGGAACTTACACACGGCTACGCCAACCTGATTGCCTTACATGTGATCGACCCAAACCGTGGAACAAACTCCGCTGAAGAGCTGGTTGCAGGGATATTTGTAGGCAACAAGGAGCCTTTTCGGCCAGCGTACGATACCTTGATCAGGGTCATTAAGACGTTCGGCAAGGACCTGGAGATCGCTCCGAAGAAAACCTATGTAAGTGTTCGCCGAAAGAAACAGTTCGTCACGCTGGAACCGAAGTCTTCCCGTTTGGACGTCTGTATAAACCTGGGACAGGTACCCGGCACAGATCGACTGGAAGTGGTCCCCAATGCCGGCATGATGCCGAGCCATAGGGTGAGAGTGCTCGAGCCGTCGGAAGTCGACAAAGAACTCATCGCGTGGCTGAAGGCTGGTTACGATCGTTCGTAAAATCGTGCTACTTGATCCAAATCACTAAAAGAACCTCTCGACGTTCTTCTTGAATGAGCTCTCTTTGGATCTCAAGGTGTGAATTTCTTCACAACTGATTGACAGGTCGGTTGAAAGTGATTAAAATGATTTTGAATTGTCAGTGATTGTTCACCGTTTTTGTCGTCCTTAGTGTGGAGGCGGATGTTGAGCGGCCCACCCAGCGGAATCATTACGTTTCTCTTCACGGATATTGAGGAGAGCACCCGGCACTTTGAACGGGACGAGCAGACCATGCTTGCCGCCGTCAAGGAGCACGACCTGCTCATTCGCACGGTTGTAGGCGCCCACGAGGGCTTTGTCTTCAAAACCGTCGGCGACGCATTCATGGTCGCATTCAGCCAACCTCTAAGCGCCGTTCTCTCCGCCGTCGAAATTCAACGTGCGTTGCAATCGCAGAGTCCATCTTCCAGCGCCCTTCGTGTTCGAGTTCGAATGACGGTGCACACCGGATCGGCCGAACTCCGCGATTCCGATTACTTCGGCACCGCACTCAGCCGTGCAAACCGAATCCTCAGTCTCGCGGCAGGTGGACAGATTCTTATCTCACAGTCGACCCGCGACATCCTTGCCGAAGCGCTGCCGTCGGACTTCACGCTGCTCGATCTGCATAATCATCGACTCAAAGACCTGACTCGCCCGGAACACCTTTATCAAGTGGCGACCCAGGGCATTGAGAAGAACTTTCCTCCGTTGCAGTCGCTCGACAAATTGCCCAACAATCTGCCGCTACCCCTCACCTCTTTCATTGGCCGAAACTCAGAAATGGAGTTTGTTCGCGACGCGGTGGCTCGACAGCGCCTCGTAACGGTTACTGGGCCAGGAGGCAGCGGCAAGACTCGGCTCGCGCTCCAGGCCGCCGCGACGATGCTTGCCGATTTTCCCGATGGTGTGTGGTTCATTGATCTCGGTACTATTCTGGATGGCGAACTTATTCCGCAGACCATTGCCACCGTTCTTGGCGTTTCAGAAGAACCAGGTCACGATCTGCTCGCCTCCATTCGACTTCATCTCGCGGATACCACCACACTGCTCGTACTCGATAACTGCGAACATCTTCTGAAAGCGGTAGCAGGTGCGGTGAGTCACCTGATTGGTGGCTGCCAGCGACTGCGAATTCTCGCAACTTCCCGCGAAGATCTTGCCATCTATGGGGAACGACAGTTTCGATTGCCATGCCTCCCGACGCCGGACAAAAATTCGAAAGAAACAGCCGCCGCGATCATATCTAACGAGTCCGTTCAACTCTTCGTGGATCGCGGAACGAGCGTCGCCTCGGATTTTCACCTGACTGACAGCAACGCAGGCGCCGTCGCGGAGATCTGCCGAAAGCTGGACGGAATTCCGCTCGCCATTGAGTTTGCTGCAGCCAACCTTGATACCATGTCACCAGGGCAGATGGTCCGCCGGCTTTCCGATTTCTTCGAGATGCTGAATCGGGGCAATCGTAACGTCGCCGAGAGGCATCAGACGCTGCACAATGCCATTTCCTGGAGCTATGGCCTGCTGGACGACCCTATGAAGCGAGTACTTCGCCGCATGTCGATCTTTCGAGGCGGATGGAGTCTGGAGGCAGCCGAACAGGTCTGCATCGGAACCGACCTGGAGATTGAAGAGATTACCCCGATATTGGGGCAGCTCGTGCGGAAGTCGCTCGTGCTTCGAGAGACGGGGGTCGACGACAACCCGCGCTATCGGCTGCTGGAATCGGTACGGCAGTTCGGCGCGGAACAGTTGCTGCTTGAGGATGAAGGCTACGACACCAGCGTGCGACATCTGGAAGTCTGCCTCCACCGCGCAGAGTCGCTTAGTCCGGAACTTAAGGGACCCAACCAGCGAGAAGCGCTCGATCTCGTGGAAGAAGACCTCGACAACTTCCGGGCGGCAATGGCCTATCCGGAGATGATTGAAGAGAGATTACGAATCGGAATTGGAATTCATTGGTACTGGATGACGCGGAGTCGGTTTACCGAGGGCGTCTCCATCATTTCTCGACTGACTAATATTTACAAGAAAATGGATAGTGATCTGCGTGCCCGGGCGCTAAACATTCTAGCAGTGTTTCAGTGGGCGCAGGGCGAATTTGCTGATGCCCACAAGAATTTCGATGCCGCGTTGGTGTCGTTCCGCAAACTTGGGGATCGTTCTTCCGAGGCGATGACGCTGAATAATCTGGGAATGCTTGAGGCGCGACAGCAGAACCTCGGAATTGCCATGGACTACTTTGAAAGCGCACACAACATCTATCTTGAACTCGGGTTGGAACGACGAGCCATTCAGGTAATCGACAATCTTGGTGCGCTCTGTATCGAGACAGGCAACTATGAGCGCGCAATAGCGTACCTTGGCGAAAGTGAGCAATATTTCAGAGCAAATAATTCGCAATATGATCTCGCACGCACACTTTCAAATCTTGGTCTCGCGCTCTACCGATGCGGGCTATATGCAGATGCACAAAAGAGAGAGACGGAAAGCCTCACGTTGCGCTTGGCTCTTAAAGATGTAACCGGAACAGCAATGGGTCTTATTCACCTGGGGACAATTTTGATATACACTGGCCATGAAATGGTTGGCCTCCAGGCGCTTGGATGCAGTCAACAATTGATAGAATCCGACAAAGTTCATTTGACGGTTCCGGAAAAGGCTGCGATAGAAGAGGCGTTGAAACAGAGTGAATCGTCCATCGGAACTGCAGCGAGAGACCTCTACCTGGCAGCAGGTAGAGTAATGCGACCGGACGAAGTTTTTCAGTTCGCACAGGGCATTTAATCAACTTCACAGGAGAGAAACACATGCGCGGTATTAGTTACCTGGTATTTCCGTTACTCGGAATTTCCTACCTGCTGTTTGGCGCTCCATCGCAACCGAACAATCAGAAACCTGAGAGTTCAACTACCAAAACTCGGGCTCAGGGTAGAAGTACAACGCCATCTGACCCCATTCACGACAGGATTTCTCAATACGGTCCAATAACGAGTGTGGTTTTGCCAAGTTCATACACGTTTACGCCGCAGAGTTTCCACCTAAACAACAATTGGAATTCGAGATCATCAGATCAACCCTACACAGTTAATGTCTATGGGCTGCAAAACTGGTTAGACCAGCCGGATGATAGCGTCAATAATATTAACAACCAGTTCTCAGAGAATTCAAATCTGTCGACGGCATTATCGCCAGCCCATACGTTGGCAGCGAATACGACCTCGACAAGCCTTACTCTGTACCCGCGCTCGAACTTTGGCAATTATGCCTATGTAGTGTTCCGGGTTGTGGGAGACACCATTGGCGATGCAGAAACCCAGCCAATGACCGATCCCGGTACTTCCACTATGTTGGCATTCATTAAGCCAACCTTTGCAGGTGTACAAGTTGCGGGTGGAGCGCCAACAGCATTGTTACCGAAGTTTGCTAACGTCGCTCAACCACAATTAGACTTCAATATCCAGTCTCAATATGGGCCGATAACCAGCCCCGCATTAACCCAGTCAAGTATAGGAGTATTTCAAAGAGGCACAATAACATTCTTTGTTGATGCGCCCGATCATGTTGATGTAACCGTGTCAGAAGACAGTTTAGTAAATCCTCAAAATCCATACTCTGTTGGACCAGATACCGGCTCGGTACCAGTTACATTCTCGAGTCCGGGCACCAAGCGAGTAAAACTAGAATGTGAGGGTCAAACCATCTATGTCACGGTTGTTGTAGACCCACAAATAGCCAACCGTCGCAGCAGGTAAGTCAACAAAGTAGTCTATTGAAGACAAAAGTCCCGCTGCGAAATGCAGCGGGACTTTTGTAATTTCTGAGAACTGCTATCTCTATCGATCCGACTTCAACCCATCCCACAAACATCGGACGTAATTGATTTGTCCTGCGTGGTAGAGGTCGTGTTCTGCCATGATCCTGAACAGGTCATAAATCGTCAGCGACCTTCCACCGATATACGGAACGACGGTCTCCAGATCGGCGTCTGTAAGGGTGGCCAACTTCTCAAGGTTCTTCCGGTGTCCTTCTTTTGCCAGGTCTTTTGCCGCTTTCAGGTCGCCGCCCATCGCTTCAAACCGGGCGGTAACCTCCGGCCAGCCTTCTATCGAATTTTCAAACGCGCAGCTCAGCAGCACATGTTTGTCGCCGCCAGCATGAAACGCAAGGTTGAGAATCGACCCTGACATGTGCGGAAATCCGCGATAGTGCGGAGGAATCCAGACGGACTCGTCTGCCTTCACGCCATGCACAGATGAGAGAAAGCAGTGGTACTTGCTGCTTGCAAATGCCTCTTCCAGCCGCTCAGCGAGCATCTCCGTTCTGGTCACGTCAGAACTTCTTGGAGTTGCCCGTGTTGCCTGGCGCGACTGCTCCCCCCTCGTTTTTCGGGGCTGGCGCAGTTCCGTTGGAATCGGGCGCCGATCCGGAAGCGGTAGTCGGTTTGCCCTTCAGATCAGTTGCCTGAATGCGGGTCATCTCATTCCTCATTTTAATTCCGAGGTCGGCCTGCGCTTCATTTGCATTCTTAAACTTGCCTGCCTTAATTGCGGCGGCCGTATCAGACGCGGATGCGGCCATCACTTTGAACAGAGTCTCCATGTTCTTAAGGTTCTCGGGCGTGGCGTTGGACTGGGTAGTCATCGACTTCACGTCGACCTTCCATTTCCCGTCTACCTTTTTCAGTTTGATTGAATTCTTCGTGGTCCCGGTTGTAGGTATACACGTTGCTTCGTCATCCATTATCTTAATCTTGGACCTTGCGATCTGCGAAC
The DNA here is from genome assembly GCA_040004655.1 of Chthonomonadales bacterium. Taxonomy (GTDB): domain Bacteria; phylum Armatimonadota; class Chthonomonadetes; order Chthonomonadales; family CAJBBX01; genus JBDUAM01. The sequence goes on from JBDUAM010000542.1 coordinate 6,685, forward strand.
TGACATCTTCGCCATTGGCCAGATTACCAGCATCCTTACCAAACTTTGCCTTCGCTACTTCTCTCAGTTCTCGCATCGCCTTACTGAGCGGCACGAGTGATGCGATCATGCGCTCGGAATCGGGTGCAACCAGGCAAACTGATTTCGCGAGTTCCAAATTGCCAGTATCAAGAGCGATAGCAAATTCTTTTACGGCTTTTTCCGGTGTAGATAAGTCAGGCCCCGACTGACCACACGCACTCAATAATAAAAAAAGAGTCAGCGAAGTTATGATGACAACCAACTTGTGTTTACAGTTATTCACGATAATTCTCTCTTCAGGTTATCCAATACGCAATCACCGAGCATCACGAGGATTACTCGACAATGCCCGGCGATTGTATCAACAATAGATTGGACGTATTGGTTACAGCTTTTACTTCCTGGGGGCTCCGCCCGGTCGAGCGCCACCAGGTCCACCGCCTAAAACGGCCATCATTTTTGCCTGCATGCCGGCTTGAGCTTCTTTGACCGTCTTGAACTTACCGGCGTTTACGTCGGTGGTTGTATCATTCATTGCTTTGGTCATGCTTACGAACATGGAGCCGATCTGCGTCATCATAGCGTCAGCCTGCTTTGGATCTTTGCCCATAGCGCTGATATCGACTTTCCATTTACCGCCGACTTTCTTCAAAGTCATAGGCTGGCCCTTACCATCCGGTTGAGTCAACGTTGCTTTATCGCCGGTGATCTTTTCGATCGACTTGTCGGTATCTGGAATCTTCATTGTCTGGCCCTTGGTAAGCGAGGCGCCTTCTTTGCCGAATTTCTTCGTGGCTGCGGCTTCCAGGCCCTTCTGTGCCTTTGCGATTCCAGCCAGACCTTCGATGAATTTCATACCTGTAGGAGTTCCGACAGCAAGACTTTTTGCCGTGACGCCATCTCCAGCCTCAACGGCTTTCGCAAACATCTTTGCAGTGCCTTTTGGGGTAGATGAGTCAAATGCAAGGGCGACCGTCGTCACCGCGAGAAGCGACATGGCCCAACCTGCCGTGCGTATGACTGTTCGACTTGTTTGCAACATTAAGTTGTCTCCTTATTGTGTCTTCGGTGCGATGACCTGAGCATTGCCGATCATCGAACTTCTTGACTTACCTAAAATTGAGTCTTGCGATTCGAGCTCTTTATGCACAACTTGCAATGCATGTGTCTCATCTGGTTCATCGGCAGGTTTACCCTGCAACTCGGTAGCGGCTGGGCCGGATACAGAATTGAAGTCTCTAAACATTCCGATATCAACATTCGGTTTCGCGCTCTTGTTCGCAGCTTTCTTTGAAGGCGACGAGATTGTTTTTGGCTCAACCGGCTGAATTGTATTGACATGAACCGGTGTTACTACGGTACGCGTGTCTGGTTTCATTACATCTGTGGTTGCGCTACCCTTTGGTTCGCCGCAACCTGAAACCAGCACGACTGAAATTACCGCCATTACCAATACGACTGAACGCGTAAAAGATTTCAAGATTTCTCTCCCTTTTGGATATTAACGGAAACTAATGGTAGTTTCCAATTGAGGGAGCAACGACGTTGTGCTCTAAAAGACTCGACGACCAGATTACGATTTCAAGAGATTCTTGAGGATGAACAGGTCTAATCCTTCGTAATCCCGATCTGCTACATATTGACTCCACTCAGCACGATCAATGGTTGAGCTTACTGCTACCAATCTCTCAAAAATCTCTTTGCTGTTGGAGAGATGCTTATGGGCCAGATCAAACGGCTGCGTTCGCATTGCCTTCACGTCCAGACCGACGACTTCCCCGTTCAAGCCATAGCCATTTCGAACGAGAACATCAACCGCGTTAAACGCCCTGCGCAGGTCCACACTACCAAATGATTTATCTTGATCATACTTCAGTCCATTCTGATCATTCAAATGGACCCCCCATAGTTTACCGTGCCATATGGCATAAGCCAACTCATCTGACGGATCTAATCCCAATAAAATGCAGTGGGCTGCCTCAATGAGCACGCCAACCCGGCTCGGGTCGATGGTTTTGCCGGCAATTGCCAGGAAATGTCCTGTGGAAGGCATGTACATCAGGTCCATCGGTTCATTCGGTTTCATCTCGCCAAGAATTCGGGTTTTCGGGTCGTATTCGAGGATGGCGTTCAGGTATTCCAGAAAATAATCGAACGACTGAATGGCATCTTTGGACTCACGTATATAGGTGCCCTCGCGCGCTGGCCATAGCACAAATCGGTCGGTGCCTACCACATTCATAATATCAATGGAACGTTTTGCGCGGTCAAGCGCTTTGGAGCGCGACTTTGCGCTGTTGGCCGTGATCCCACCATCTGCGAAATCGGGATCTTCCCAGAGTCGAGGTGCAATGAACTCGATGGTCAGGCCAATGTCATCACAGACTTTTTTGATCTTTCCGGCGTAGGCTTCGGTCTCCGCCGCCGGCACGCTCATCGGTACGCAGTCGTCGTCGTGCAACTGGATGTAGTCAAAGCCGAGTTTCTTGAGCAGCTTCGCTTTCTCTACAAACTCCAGTTCGGGCCGAACGTCTGGTCCGAACGGATCGCCTCCGGTGTTCAAATTCCAGACGCCTGCACTGTAGACGAATTTTGTATTCTTGACCTGCGCGTTTGCCATTTAGTCCTCCATTGGGCCAACCATCGTATTTCAACTCCATCTGTTCGATGTAGATGATGAAAGGTCCTGCCTGTACCGCGTACGGTTCGACCAACTCTTTGTCAGACGTGCAAGATTGTATTCGTGAAACATTTCACTTCAACAGAGAGTATCATCTAATGGCTTAGACCAAAATGCTCAGGAGTTCTAAATGTCAACTTCCCAAAATGTGCCGATTATCCCGCTGGAAGATCTGTTCGGAAATCCCGTTAAGGCATCTCCTCAAATCTCTCGTGACGGAAAATTACTCGCCTACCTCGCATCCGATGAGGGCGTGCTGAATGTCTGGATTCGGACCGTGGGCGAAGAGGATGATCGCGTACTCACTCGCGACCGTGGTCGAGGCATTCGATCTTACCTCTGGGCGCATGACGGCGAGCGACTGCTCTACGTTCAGGACAAAGACGGCGACGAAAACTGGCACATTTACAGCGTGCGACTTTCAGACGGTGTCGTACAAGATTTGACACCCTACCCTAATGTTCAAGCGCAGATCCTCGGACTCGATTACCGGCATCCAAATGAGCTTCTGGCAGGCATCAACCTTCGCGATGAACGACTTCACGACGTTCACCGAATCCATCTCAATTCTGGCGAAGGCGTGCTCGAAATGGAGAACCCCGGCGATGTGATCGGCTGGGTCGACAACAACGATTTCAAAGTCACGGCAGCCCATGCCGCCCTACCCGATGGCGGATACGAACTCCGAATTCTGGACAGCGCGTCGGGATGGAAAAAGATTGCATCCTGGGGTCCGGAAGATGAAGGCGGACCATACGGTTACACGCCAGACGGCCTCGGGATGTACCTCAGCAGTTCCGTCGGCAGCGACATGCAGGAACTTCGCATCCTGGATATAGCATCTGGCACGGAAACGACACTCGCCAGCCACCCATTGGTCGATCTGAGTGACGTCATCTTCCACCCGACCGGACACCACATCCAGGCAGTCGGCTTTAACGAGGACTATCTTGAGTGGAAGGCCATTGACCCGGATATCGCACAGGACTTGATTAAGCTTCAATCATCAGGTCGCGGCGAACTCCACCTCGTTAGCCGAGATACGGCCAACGAGAACTGGATCGTACTCTATGTCAGTGATACCGCACCGGCTGCTTACTATCACTACTTGCGTTCGACCGGCGAATCAACCTATCTCTTCTGCACCAGACCGGCGCTGGAGTCGGCAAAACTTGCAAAGATGGAGCCTCTCCACATTCCCACTCGGGATGGACTTTTGCTTCACTGCTATCTTACCGTGCCCGTGGGCGTAGAGCCGGTGAACCTTCCCGTTGTATTGAATGTTCACGGCGGACCCTGGGCTCGCGATAGCTGGGGATACGATCCCGAGGCGCAGTGGCTTGCCAATCGCGGCTACGCCTGCCTTCAGGTCAACTTCCGCAGCTCCACCGGATTCGGCAAGAAGTTTCTGCATGCCGGAGATCGGGAGTGGGGCGCGAAGATGCACGACGATCTTCTCGATGCGCTGGCATATGTTGTGGGCAAGGGAATTGCAGATCCAAAGCGTGCGGCCATCTATGGCGGCAGTTACGGCGGATACGCCGCACTTGTTGGGGCGGCATTCACGCCAGACGTATTTGCTTGCTCGGTCGATATTGTCGGCCCGAGCAACCTGACTACGCTTATCAACTCGATCCCGCCTTACTGGGAGCCGATGCGACAACTATTTACTCTGCGAGTTGGCAATCCGGAGACGGAACCAGAGTTCCTGATCGAGCGATCGCCTCTGTTCAAAGCAGATCAGATCGTCTGCCCGCTGCTCATTGCGCAGGGTGCAAACGATCCAAGAGTGAAACAGGCTGAAAGTGAACAGATTGTTACGGCTCTTCGGGAACGCGGTAAAGAGGTGGACTACATGCTATTTGAAGATGAAGGACACGGATTTGCACGACCGGAGAATCGACTGAAGTTTTACGCTCACGCGGAGAAATTTCTGGCAACACATCTAAATTAGCCCTGGCGAATGCCCTGGTCTATAGCCAGGGTAGGCTTGCGGTCTTTATGGCAGTAGCATGGGCGACCCTGGCGTTGCGCTCAACGGCAATTGGCGCGGTTTGACTCTTCGCACTGAGGTCGGACTGCGGTGTAGACCAGGTAAGCATGCCGGCAGCAAGTAGTATGGCCCAGATCAACGTATTATCGTCGAAGTGGAAGATCACTCGGGTTACGTATACGGTTCTTTTCCATATTGCTGTCATGGCAATTGCCCTGTCTTGTGTTTCGCGGCTCTATTAGCTGACTTACAACTTGCATCATGGATCATCTGGATCATCCGTTCATCCACCAAATGGTGGATATTTTCAATTGAGGTAGAATTCAGGTCACCCCGTTCGCGCCTGATACCAAATTCTTTTATGGGAAGAACATCTATGAATCGTCGAGAACTGCTTCGCAATACCGCCAGAACCGCTCTACTCGCAACGGCCGCCATTGGCACAAAAGAAGCAGAAGCCCAGACTCCCGCGCCCGGCACCGATGCACTCACCATAGAAGATCTGGCCGTGGCGGATAAAGTTGAGGGTCGAAGTTACTCGGAACCTCAGCGCAAATTGATGCTATCGGTGATGACGCGCACTCGGGCTCAGATTAAGGCCGTGCGATCCTCTGAACTTCCCCCTACCATGGAACCGGCGTTTCACTTTGACCCGCGTCTGGCAGGAGTTCGAATGCCAACGGGAAAGAGCGGTGCACAGCTAAGCAAAGGCGAAACACTTGCCTATTCGGGATTTCCGGAGAGCCTCGCGTTTGCCAGCTTGGTCGATTTGAGTCGACTGATCCGCGACCAGAAGATAACCTCCACCGAATTGACAAAGATGTATCTTGATCGACTGAAGAAGTTCAGCCCGATGCTCCTAAATGTCGTCACTCTAACCGAAGAGCTGGCCTTGACGCAGGCGGCGCGAGCGGACAAGGAGATCGCGGCAGGCAAATATCGTGGACCACTGCACGGCATTCCGTGGGGCGCGAAGGACCTGCTCGCGACCAAGGGAATCCGAACCACATACGGCGCCAAGCCTTACGAGAACCAGGTTTTTGATTACGATGCTGAGGTAGTGAAACGTCTGGAAGCAGCGGGAGCCGTTCTCGTGGCCAAGTTGAGCATGGGTGAGCTTGCGCAGGGCGACGTCTGGTATGGCGGAATGACGCGAAACCCGTGGAAACCAACCACTGGTTCGAGCGGATCGAGCGCCGGTCCGGGCAGCGCAACTGCCGCCGGACTTGTGGGCTTCTCCATCGGCACGGAGACCCTCGGCAGCATTGTTAGCCCGAGTGTGGTGAACGGCGTAACTGGCCTTCGGCCCACCTATGGCCGCGTTCCGCGAACAGGTGCCATGGCGCTCTGCTGGACCATGGATAAGATCGGACCCATGTGCAGAAGCGTGGAGGATTGCGCGCTGGTGCTCTCCGCGATCTTTGGTCCCGATGGGCAGGACGCCTCCGTAACCGACACGCCATTCCAGTGGCGACCAGCATCTCCCCTCAAGCGACTGCGAGTCGGGATTGATAAGGAAGCGTTCGCGGCGGTTGAGAAGGATGAGAAGCGCGCGGCTATTTACAAAGAGGTTCTGAAGGTCCTTGATGGGCTCGGGATTACTTTGAAACCGATCAGCCTGCCGAAATCGACGCCAGCGTACGCGTCTCTGGCCTCCATCTTTATTGACGCGGAATCGGCGGCGGCTTTCCAGAAGTTGAACTCCAGCGGAGAACTCGATCTGCTGGCACGCCAGACGGCGGGCGCCTGGCCGACCACATTTCGGGTTGGCAGCACCATTCCCGCTTCTGATTACATCCTCGCAATGCGGCTTCGCCGGCAGCTACAGCTTGAGATGGCCGAATCCCTCGGCGACCTCGACTGTTTTGTCACCGTGCCGTTTCTATCGCAGAACCTGGTCTATACCAACCTGACCGGACACCCGACGCTAGTTACCCGATGCGGCATGTCCGACGGGCTGCCGGTAATGGTGGAGTTTGTGGGACAGATCTATCATGAAGAGTCTATTCTGCGGCTGGGCCTGGCATATGAAAAGGCCACTGCTTGGCATACGCAATGGCCTGATCTGAAGCTCGAGAAGGTCTGATCTAGTCCAGAGTGAAGACCGTCAATCGTTTGCCCGTCTCGGTTGAAAACCGTCGACCGGCGTAGACTACGCGCATCACGTCACCGTGCTTGAGGTTTGCAACCACTCTCTTGTAAGCTTCAACCGTTGGTGTTGCAATTCCGTTCACTTTGAGAATCACATCCTCTTTTTCCAACTCAGATTCAGCCACGCTGGAGGAGCTATCTACAGTCTTAACGACCACGCCCTCCGCCTTAGACCCAAGGCCAACTCTAGTAGCAGAATCGGCGGTGATCGGTTCAACTTCAAGTCCAACCTGAATTGGCGTGACTACGGGATCAACTGCTGGTATTTTGACAGCTGGCGCTTCACCGAGTATGGCCTTCAGATTCAACTCTTTACCGTCTCTCACAACAGTCAACTTCACTTCCGTGCCCGGAGCAATTCGACTTATCGTGTTGCGGAATTCCAGCTCATTCTTAATCGACTTGCCCTGCACTGCGGTGATCACGTCATCCACCTGAATTCCGGCTTTTGCAGCCGGCGAACCGGCCAGCGGATCAGACTTGATCAGGGCGCCGCCAGAGACTTTGTAAGAGCCTGCAAGTCGCGGTGTGATACTGTCGGGATCGACACCGAGGTATCCGTAGCTGACAAAACCCTTGTCCCGAAGCTGATCGACTACAAACTTCACGCTGTTTACGGGGATTGCAAATCCAATTCCTACGCTGCCGCCCGATTCGCTTTCAATGGCCGTATTAATAGCAATCACTTCGCCGTCGATGTTCACCAGTGGTCCACCGGAGTTGCCCGGGTTGATAGCTGCGTCCGTCTGGATCATATCCGGATAGAGTCGCGCCATGGCCGAAGATCGCTCTCGAATGGTCTGCTGTCGACCCATAGAGCTGATCACGCCAACCGAGAACGAACCCTCATATCGATACGGGCTGCCGATGGCGATTGCCCACTGCCCGATCTTCACGTTGTCTGAATTGCCCAGCCGTGCGACCGGCAAGCCGCTGGCGTTGACTTTGATGAGCGCCAGATCACTCTTGTAATCGCGTCGAACCACACCGTCAAATTCTCGACCGTCGTGCAGTCGAACGGTTACTTTGTCGGCGCCACCGACCACATGGTCATTTGTCAATATCCAGCCGTCTGAGGTGAGGATTACGCCTGAACCTGTCCCCTGCGCTCGAAATCCTTTGGAGTTTCCCCGTGGGATTCCAAGCTCATCCGCTGGCGGCTCAGATTTGTCATCGACTTTGGTCCTGGGGCGAACGGTTCGGCGGGAGGTGACGGTGACAACTGTAGGTTCGAGATTATCGGCGACCTTCACAAAGGCATCCTGAAGCGCATTTACAATGGCGCGGGCCTGAGGCTTTTCTTGGGCCTCCGCTGGCAGGGTGACTGCCGTGCCCATAAGCATGGTGATGGCAACGGCGCTGGCCAGCGAATGAATGGCATGCGGAACCCCAGAAGGTCGCCTACCTGTTCTAGACTCCATCGGCTGTTTGGTTAATTCTCTCATGGTGCGGGCCCGCCTCTCTTGCGCAGATATGCATCAGGTTTCAGAAAGCATATGCTTGTATACGTCGGAAGTTGGCAAAGGGTTCAATGCATTATTGGCATTTATCGAAAATAACACGATTCCCCGTTTGCATCGCCAAACTCAGCAAACTTTTGCCAGGTCAAAATGCGGATTCTCAATGATCCCAAATCGGTTTCCAAATGGGTCTTTGACGCTGGCGACTTTGATACCGTCGCCGACATCCGTCACGGGTTCAAGTACCTCCGCGCCAAGTTCAACCAATCGGGCCAACTCTGCGTCCGCGTTCTCAACTCCCCAGAGGGCGCCTGCGCCATCAATGCCAGTAACACCATCCGGCACCAGACCAAGTTCAAATCCGCCGACCTCAAAGCCAACATAGAACGGTTCATCGAAGTAAGGCTGAATGCCAAGAACTTTGGCGTACCAGTTTTTACCAGCAACAATATCCGGCGTTGGGTAGCTGACCGTCCGTAAACCCAGTATCATCAAGTTCTCCCAGAAAGAACTAATTCGTTGACGAATTATTAGACCGGTTCCGCGAACATTCGGGAACCGGTCTTAGAGCAAATCTCAGGCTTTTGGGCTTTTTACATATTTATCAAAGAACTCGAGGGTTCGTTTCCATGCAAGTTTTGCCTTATCGGCATCATATCGCGGCGTGGTGTCATTGTGGAATCCGTGATTTGCGCCCTCATAGATGTGCGTGGTAAAGGTCACTTTGTTTGCCTTCAACGCCTCTTCAAAAGCTGGAATGCCTGCATCTATACGGGTATCAAGACCAGCATACTGTAAGAGCAAGGGCGCTTTGATCTTCGCGACATCCGCTGCAGCAGGCTGGGATCCGTAGAACGGAACGCCAGCATTCAGCTCATCCCCCATGCGTACCGCGAGCATATTGACCACGCCGCCGCCGAAGCAGAAACCCACCGCACCGATCTTGCCGGTGCAGTCTGATTTGGTTTTCAACCACTTCGCCGCTGCGATGAAATCTTCATTCATCTTTGGCTTATCGACATCCCGAAAGAGTACCGCACCCTTTTCGTCGTCGCCAGGATAGCCGCCAACCGAGGTAAGTCCGTCCGGCGCAAAGGCCATGTATCCTTCGGTTGCCAATCGACGTGCAACATCTTCAATGTACGGGTTGAGCCCGCGATTCTCATGGATCACGATCACGCCAGGAAGCTTTCCACTATCCTTGGCCGGTCTTGCAAAATAGCCCTTGATCTCCGTATTTCCCTTTGGCGAAGGCACGGTGATTCTCTCTGTTTTGATTCGCGCATCATCTTTGGGTACCTGCTGTGCCCATGCATAGTTGGGTCGAAGGCTCTCCCAGATGGCTACGGCCGTGAGGGTACCTGTAGCAAACTTCTGCGCGCCATCCAGAAACTCCCGTCGATCAATTTTGCCGTGAACATAAGTGTCGAACAGGTTGAGCAATTCCTGCGGATAATCGGATGCCTGTTTTCGTTCCATCTGGTGGACTCCTCATCGGTAATTGGGAAGGGTTGAACGGCCGGAATATGTATTGCAATTGTACTGCACAACGGAGGTGGTAATACAAGTAGTTACGACCCTATTTTCAATATCTGTTATAAAGAACTTGCGCTCAACGAAAAATCAGGCGTCCCGGTTGGGGACGCCTGATACTTGAACATCAGATCTTTTCTGACCTATTTCTTCTTCAACTCCGCAATCTTGACCCCGAGTCTACCGGTGTCATGACAGCTTAAACATGCCGTGGTCGACTTTGCTGCTGCCTTTGGATCTGCCTTCCAGGCCTTTGCTTCCACCGCGTATTCAGAGTCAGGCATAGTCTTAATAATGCGGTCCAGAAACTCAGTCTCAACTTCCACTCGACCCGTTCGCTGCGCTGACATTGCCATTCCACCCAGTAGTTCGCCTTTGAAATGGGGAGGCAGTACACCCAGTACTCCACTCTGCTGCTTCCATAAGCCGGAGTAAGCCTTGAAGGAACGTTCCCATGCATCTTTTCTCTCGGCTTCTGGCAGTCGATCGGCAAGGATAGCGTACGTGCCTCCGGTAATGGCATTCACGCCAGTGTTCCCGGT
>JBDUAM010000599.1:0-5032 GCA_040004655.1 Chthonomonadales bacterium
GGTTACAACCTCCCCGATTGAGTGAATTTAACTTCCTTTTCCTGGACCGTCTGGTCCGCCAAAAAGTTTCTCGAACCGTTTGCGTTCTTGTCGCTCTTTCAGCCATTTGGCTGGATTCAGGATAACGCCTTTCGTGGGGATTTTTTCTCCGTGCTGTGTAGGAACACATATACGGCTGGCTGCAGCTCGAATATCTGGCAGGTTGCCAGGAACGCTATCTCGGCCACGGATTATATACCAGTACGCAAGACCACAAACGGCTACTGCGCTCAGCCCTAATATTGGAGGTCCCACATCCCACCAGGCCACAATTGTAGCTATTACTGCAAATACCATCGCAGGTATCGGCAATATGCAAAACAGTAATACTGTTTCACGCCGATTAATGACTCCCCACGCAACAATTGGAGGAGCCACGGCAATCCATAGGCCATATAAGCCAGATTCCGCGTTCATCACCCTGCAGAGAATGGCTAATAATATGGCGATACTTAATGTTGACACGACAAACGCTCGAGCAAACAGACTTGTTCCCCAGCTTCGTTCAAGGGATCCGCATATCCAGTAGCAAATCGCAATAGAGAATATTGTGAATAGGGGTCTGGTAAATCCGGTGTAAAGTGGCCACGTCAAGTACGTCCAAAAATGCTTCCACGAATTTGTTGTCGTGAATGCAAGATGAGCAAATGGATCAGATCCCTGGAGAATCGCGGCGGAGAAGAATGTAATGATACCAAACAGGCAAATAAACGACGTAAGTGGATTGAGCCCCACACGAATGCCGCCAATCTTCCACTTCTGCCATTCACCCGACATGATTTGACTACCTCAACTTAGAATATACTGCATTATACATAGGGATGATACCCGAGAGTTTTCGGGCATCTGTCGGAGGGTTTATGTCATTTGCCAAGTTTGATGTAATTGTCGTTGGCGTTGGCGCTATGGGTGCGTCGACATGCTATCAACTCGCGCACAGAGGCCTAAGCGTACTAGGATTAGAGCAATTCTCGTTTCCGAATAATATGGGGAGTTCTCACGGGCAGTCTCGCGCTTTCCGGATGGCCTACTTTGAACATCCAGATTATGTGCCACTTCTTCGTCGATCTCTGGAGCTGTGGCAAGATCTGGAACTCAAAACCGAGGAGAAACTCCTCTATGTGACCGGAGGATTGTATCTGGGGCGACCTGATTCCGAACTTGTTTCAGGTTCACTCAAATCATGCACGGATCACGGCCTATCGTATGCTCCCCTTAATCATCGGGGCATTACCAGTCAATATCCGCAATTTTCAATTCCGAATGATTTCGTTGGGCTATTTGAAGAACTCGCCGGCGTTCTTTTACCTGAGCGAATAATTGAAGGTTTCGCCTCGTTAGCAAGGGCACACTCTGCCCAAATCAACGAATTTGAAACGGTGACTCATTGGGAATCCTTCGGAACAGGTGTGAAAGTTACAACTAATCTGGATTCGTACCATGCTGACAAATTAATTTTCTGCGGCGGCGCATGGTCTGGACAACTGCTTCGAGACCTCGATATTCCGCTGGTTGTCACGCGGCAGGTTACCGGTTGGTTCACTTCACTAAAAGCTGAGCGTTTCCAGTTAGGTATGTTCCCAACCTGGGCGATCGAAACACCTGGCAATGACCTATTCTACGGAATGCCTGCCCTACCAGGAGAAGTCGGGCTTAAGGCTGGTCACCATCGATTAGGAAGTGTCGCCTTGCCCGATTCGATGGATCGAAAATCTGAAGACGTAGAGATATGCAGCCTCGTTGATTTTACAAAAGATTTCATCCCTGGAGTGGGATCAGAAGTCTCAGGGATGCGGGCATGCATGTACACGAACACTCCCGATGGACACTTTGTACTTGATCAGCACCCACACTCGGAAAATGTTTACATCGCCGCCGGATTTAGCGGACACGGGTTCAAATTCGCGTCCGTGGTCGGCGAGATCATGGCGGATTTTGCGGAGCGTGGGACGACGGACCTGCCTGTTAGTCCGTTCAAATTAGCTAGGTTCAGGTAAGGGGCAAGTGCAAAAAAGGGCTCCCAATATTTTGGGAGCCCTTTTCCTCTGCTTGAATGCTTAAACGATTTGCATCGGCATGAGAATACAGAGGTAGGAACCTTCTTCTTCCGGCTTCTCGACAGATGGTCGAAGCACGCCGGGCTTCAAAGCATCGGTCATTTCGAGATACAACCCCTCGGTGTCGAGCACATTCAATACGTCGATCATGTATTTCGCATTGAACGCCATTTCTACCGGGTCGCCTTCCATGACCGCTTCGACTTGCTCATACGCTGCGCCTTCCATTGTCGATTCTGCAGTGATAGAGAGGTGGTCGTCTTCAGAACGGAGCACAATGCGGTGAGCATTGTTTCTAGCGACTATCGCAGCTCGCTTGACGGCTCGAGTAAATGGCTCGGCCTGCATGGTTAACAATCGAGTATGGGTCGTCGGGATTACTCTCTCGAAATTCGGGAATTGCCCCTGAATCAGGTTGCTTGTTAGAGTGACGGCGCGGGTGGTGTCTGAGCCAGGTGTCTCAAACATGATCTGATTGCTTGTAGCCGTCACGGTGACTTCTCCCGGCGCATCGGAAAGCAATCGACTCAATTCGTTGAGGGTTCGTGAGGGCACGATGACGCTGCAGGTACCGTTGTAAACCCCAACCGGCGCAGATCGCATGGCCAGGCGGTGGGTGTCTGTGCTGACGAGTTTCAATGTGCCTTCTGATTGGATCATCAGAACGCCGGTTAGGATAGCTCGAGCTTCGTCTGTAGAGACGGCGAAGATCGTCTTGCGGATCATGTCTTTCAACAACTTTTGTGGGACCGAGAACTTATTATCATCTCGGACTGTGGGAATGGACGGATAGTCTTCGGCCGGTAAACCCAGAAGTTTGTAGTCCGATTTTCCGCTGACTACCCGGATGGAGTGGCTCAGGTCCACGCTGACGGAGATATTGTTATCGCCGAGGGACCCCGTTAGTTCTGCCAGAAGTTTTCCTGGAACGGTCAGGTTGCCCGACTGTAAGATGGTTGCCGGGATGCTAAGAGACATGGACAATTCTGTGTCACTCGCGAGAAGCTCAAGACAATTCTCTCCGGATTTGATCAGGATGTGGCTGAGGATAGGCAGGCTGCTTCGACCAGAGACGGCATGTCCCACGGCCTGAACGCCTTCATGAAGGTCTTTTCGAAGGCAATCTGCCTTGAGTGTAGTGCGGGTTGCTGGCGCGGCAATATCGAGCGTATCCAACTTGTTCTCCCTGGTTAGTAGTTGATATTGGTAAGACGTGCAGAACGGCTAAACTTTGTCGAGACTGGTTGAGAAATTTAGTCCCAGATCAGTGGCAGGCAGCGTTGATGTGCGGTCGGTTGGTCGTCATGAATTAATACGTCTGAGAGTTCATCTAACAGCCGAGCGTGGAGTTTCTCGCGGTATGCCGCGCTAATTCCCGGATGATCTGATGATTCTTTCAGGGCTGTCATTGATTGGTCGAGAGATTGAAGGTTTGTGGCACAGGCTATGCAAGACACAAGGTGTTGATTCAACAAGCTATGTTGTTCATCGCTCAGAAGATCAATGAGCCTGAGCTCAATGAGCTGTTCGGCCATTTTACAGTTGTTTGTCATATGTCCTCTGACCACCTTTTCGAAAGATTGTCTCTCAGCGCACGTCTTGCTCTATACAAAAGTGATCGAGTTGCAGCCGGTGTCTTGCCGATCAGGTTTGCGGTTTCTACAGCATCCCACTCTTCGACGTCGCAGAGAATCAGGACTTCTCGGTACTCGTCAGTCATCTCAGCGAGCGATGTACGAACGTCGTGATCCCTTGCCCTTTCGGATTCGCTGGATCCTCGTGGATCGGCATCCTTCTCATCCAGATAATCCATAAGAACAAGCTGTCGTTGCCTAATTCTGTCAAACGATAGGTTGCGAACAATCCGGAAGAGCCAGACGGAGAATGGGGCGTCTCCGCGATAATTTGCAGCATTACGAAATGCCTTCAAGAATGCTTCGGAGACTATCTCTTCCGCATCCTCGCGGCTCCCAGTCAGGCTGCGAGCCAAACCAAATGCTCGATCGACATACATCTCGAATAGGGAGGTGAGCGCGACAGCATCTCCCTGCCGGAATCGCTCCACAAGTCTCTCTTCGTAAATCTCGTTGTATTGCTTTTTGTTGGGCGCCAATTGGGTTCCAGTAAGTAGAGACGTTGGGCTGGGGCAAAGTTCGTCGCTGGCAATGAAAATAGTTTTAGATTGTACCGTGCAGGTGTCGAAGAGTAGGTCGTTTGACACGCCCGGCTATAATCCGAAAGGGAAATGCGGAGTGATCGCGACTTCCTGTTCAGAATGACCTGAGGAGACGGATTACTGTTGGAGCAAGCAGTCCGAAACATCATCAATCCCAGAATTCCGGGTCTCTCGTTAGAGACTGAGGCGGCATGGAGATGGGATATGCTGACGGGAGCATGCGCTGGCGTTTACCAGGGCTGCATCTGGACTTTCGTAGCTCGGGTTGCGCGCGCGGAACTTCATGCAGCTGATAGCCAGATGGCCTGGATTGCTGCCGCTCCAGCCCTTGGCTACGTCTTCGCGACCGTGTGGGCCCGACAGATGGACGGTCGCTCCAAGATGCCCTTTATTTATTGGACATGGTTGATCGCCCGCGGATTTTTCCTGTTCGCACCATTCGTGAAGACCACGCCCCAGTTCATCTTCCTTGTTTGCCTGACGCCATTTGTCTTCTCTGTTTCAACTCCCGCCTACACGGCCGTGATGAAGGAGATTTATCCAGACCGGCAGCGGGGGAGGTTGATGAGCAGCGTTCGTATGCTCATGGCTGCCGTGATGCTTATCACCGCTCTTATCATTGGTCGGCTTCTGGACATGGGCGTTCTTCACTGGCAATCTGCATTCTTTATCGGTGGAATTTTTGGGACCGCTAGCGCCATCGCTTTCTCACGGATCAAGCTTCCGGTTGTCCCTGAATCCGATGAACCTCGTATCTCTG
>JBDUAM010000161.1:0-1517 GCA_040004655.1 Chthonomonadales bacterium
CGACGACTCCTTGAGTCGGCTAAGTAATTTCATGTTACGGGAAAGACTATGGAATGTTTCACGAGAGATATGGTTAGATCTTCAGGCGGACCAAGCTTCGCAAGAATTGTTCGTTGTAGCGTCGTCAATCCTTGAAACGCTTCTTGGCATGGCGAATGCGGCGTTGCATGAGTCCAACGCGACCATCAACATCATCGAGCACATTGCTATAATTGGCCTTGGCAAACTGGGCGGAGCTGAACTTAGCTATGATTCGGATTGGGATACTCTTATAGTCTATGAAGTGCCATCGGAGTCCCTTAAGCCACAAATCTTTGCTGCCGCATCTAAGATTGCAGAGTTCATTCTCGGGGCTGGTCCAAAGCTGCGATCGCGCGGTGTTGCTGTGGATATTGACGCCAGGCTTCGACCAGAAGGCCGGGTTGGCGCCCTTACCTACACCGTGGACGAGTTCCGGGACTATTACACCACTTCTGCCCTCACATGGGAGAAACAGGCCCTGGTGCGGGCACGCTACGTTGCGGGAAATGAAGCGTTGGGAACCGAATACTTAGAGATGGTTCATAGTGTGATCTATGCCACTCCATTGCCCGACGTTCAGCTACAGGAAATCCGCGATATGAAACGACGAATGGAAACGGAGCGCCTTAAGCCAGAACATGTCGAAGAGGACTTGAAGCTGGGCCAGGGTGGTATGAGCGACATTGAGTTTCTGGTACAGATGCGGCAACTTCAGTACGGTTGGCGGTACCCTGAGTTGAGGCGGCCACAGACGGTTACGACCCTACGAACGCTGGGATCGTTAAATTTGCTGCCACCATTAATCGCAACGAGACTTGCGGAAGCTTATTTGCACTTTATGAAGTTACGATTACAGATGGCCCTCGGTAAAGGTTCAGCATTCGTATCCGATGACGATCTCGAGACCTGCAACTTGATGAAAGAGGTCCGAACGATCATCATGCGGGAATTCTACGGACAAAAATATTAAGGGAGCGAATGGCTGGTAAATTACTAGATTTCGCTCCCCAGTATTTGTGAGGGCTATTAAGGGCTTATTGAATCTTCTTGTCCACAACCGGACGTTTTGGCATTCCGGTCAGTTCCCACATGGTCAGATAGACCGTGCGAACAACCTTCTCCATCTTCTCAAAGTCGATTTTTGAAACTTCGTCTCCAGGACCATGATAGTCCTCGTGAACGCCGTCAAAGTAGAAGATAATCGGAATTCCCTTGCGGGCGTAGTTGTAGTGGTCCGATCGATAAAAGATTCTCTCGGTATCTTTCGGGTCATCGTATTTGTAGTTGAACCCGAGGTTCAAGTACTCACTGTTGACTCTCTCACTAATCTCGCCGAGCTGGGTGCTTTGCATTTTGGAACCAATGACATATATCTCATTTGGTCCCGTTAATACTCGGTTTGATGGCTTAGTGTCACCGGGCTGTTTGCTGCGGCCAATCATATCAATGTTGAGGTCTGTGATGATTTTCGCCAACGGAATTATTGGATTGGTTGT
>JBDUAM010000299.1:0-5027 GCA_040004655.1 Chthonomonadales bacterium
GAGGGCATATTTGCTGCGCTGCCGTTTGGAACAACAAATGCCTCAGCCACATCTTTGAATTCAATTTTTGCACCGTTTCGAACGACCTTAGGGCCTACTTCAGCTTGTCCGGCGGTCGCGGGGGCCGTTGATTTTAATACATAGGTTTTTGCCCGAAGCATTGTATGGGCAGGAATATGGTACAGGCTATCGGCGCCTTTTGTAAGTGGCGAATAGACCTGGCTGGCATCTTTATATAATTCCCAGGTATCCATCGTGAAAGTGGAGAGCAGGTCCGCAGGCATTGGGTTATCGCCTGGCGCTGGTTTGCCAGCCGGGCTAACTTTTTCCAGTACCGCTCCCTTTTCAAAGTAGAAATAGGTGGCCCTGACGGGACTTAAGGAGACAACATTAGAAGGTTTGTTTGTGGAACCCTTAAACTTTACCTTTGCTCCCGTACTCATTGTCGGGTAGATGCCCGGATGTTCCGACTGATCGCTCAAAGCATCCCTGTAATTGCCATAGGCGCTCATCAGGACAAATACGGGGACGGATATCGCAAACATCTTCACCCAGTATTGAAACGCCTGTACAAACGTGATTCCCTTCATACCGCCTATTGCCACATTAAACGTGATAACGGTGCCCACAACGACAATACCGGCCCAGTACGGCCATCCCATGATGGCGCCAAGCACCGCACCAGCAGCCTTCATCTGGGGCATGGTGTAGAAGAAACCAATGAAGAGCACAAAGACCACTGCGATCTTACGGAATTTAGGACTATCGAACCTACCTTCTGCAAAGTCCGGAATGGTATAGGCGCCAAATCGACGCAGAGGACCCGCGATGAAGAGCAGGAGCAAAAGATATCCAGCGGCATAGCCAACCGGATACCAGAGGGCATCATAACCATTCTTCATGATTAGGCCAGCGACGCCCAGGAAAGATGCGGCAGAGAGATATTCGCCAGAAATAGCCGAGGCATTCGCAAATACGCCAACAGATCGACCGGCCACAAAGAAGTCAGATGCAGTACGAGATTTTTTGGTGGCGAAGATCCCTAGCCCAATGGTCGCAACGGTGATGAAAACAACGAAAACGATCGGTATCCAACTATATTGCGCCATCGGTCACCTCCGTAGGGGACGTTGACACATCCGTTGGAACGAGCTTCAGGCATTCCGCCTCGATTTTATCGGATTGGTGGACGAAGAAGAACGAAAGGACCCACGTGATCGGGTAGAAAAGTAGTCCCAAAATCAACCATGTTAAAGTGATTCCGAACACCGGCATTGCCGCACGTTCCGGATTATAATAGTTAAAGAGGGGCAACCCGAGTAACGCGATCAAAAAAACGACCGCAACGCTCACACTTAAGGTCGCTTGCTTTCCCATTACAAGCTTGGCTAATTAGTCTGCTTGTTCATGGGTTAAGTGGATCTTCTTTTCTGGTTCTGGGCTCGCAACCACTTCTGGTTCTTGTTCCGCCATATTCTTTGTTTCCTCCACATCGTCGTTCCTTAGGTTTTAGCCGGTAAGGGCACTTTTCCTCTATTCTGCGGCCGCAGGTTGAGCATTCATTTTCAGACGTTCAAGCAATTCCGGCTGATTGGCTGCCACCCATGGGTCTTTTGACAGCGATTCATAAGCCTTGCCAAACCACTCGTGACTATCTTCCACGCGACCCAGGTCAAGCAGGCATTCGCCGATCTCTTGCAGATTGAACCCGTCTACTTTGCCAACAGCTTTTCGAATAGAGTATTGCTCCAATTGCATATTAAGAGCTTCTTCCGTGCAACCAAGCGACCGTAAACATCGCGCCACACACCACCGTGCAATACGAATGGTCTCAGCATCGCCAACAGTCAGGCGATAATCGAGAGCTTTCTGGAACAACTCTAAGGCGCGATCACATTCGCCTCGATCGTGATAGGTCCAACCGAGATTGTTGGTGAGAGATCCCATCCACTTTCGGGCACGAGGATCCTCTGCAACCTCGGCCATGGCAATAGCTGTTAAGTTCCAGTTGATGGCCTTCTCATCAGTCTCGACAATTGCGACCATGTGGGCTGCATCGATGGTCAGGGTCTCGTCGCCTAATTCCTTGCCAAGTTCAAATGCCTGAATAAAGAGTGGATGAGCGATGTCTTTGAATCCGCTTGAATTGAAAGTCCGGCCAAGCTCCAGTAGATAGCGGATCATCGGGCGTTTGCCGTAGCTCTGGCAATCATCGGCAATCGTTTCTAAGAGCGAATGTGCATCATCGAACTGTCGTTGCAGACCCAGCGTTCGCACAATCTGGGTCTGCAGTTCAAGATACAGTCGGCGATCTTCCAGACCATTTACGGTTGGCAATATCTTACGGAATGCCGTTTCGGTTGCGGCGGGGTCAGAGTAGGTCCAGAGGTCGTCAAATGGCGTGGGTTCGGGAATTGGCAATTGATTCTCCAATGAGTATCGCTTCGAGGTTTTCGACCGAATTCTACCACTAAATTGTGCCAAACGATGGGTATAAGTTGCATCCATTGAAACTTGATCAATAATTTTGTATGGAACTAAATCCATTTGATTTGCGCATGGTTAACTTGCAACCTGCTTCTCTGTTCGCTTGACAACGTAACAGCACATAGGTAAGATAGCCCACGTTCTGGCCGCCGCGAGATTGCGACGGCCTTCCTGCACGAAAAGAGATCGTTATGGCAAAAACATTAATCATCGTTGAATCACCCGGTAAGATCAAGACGCTCAAAAATATTTTGGGCGATAATTATATGGTCGAAGCTTCCGTCGGTCACGTTCGAGACCTTCCGGCCCGAGAAATCGGCGTCGACGTAGAACACGACTTCAAACCCAAATATACAAACCTGGCTACCCGCAAAGATGTAATTAAGAAGCTTGTTGATGCTGCCAAGAAAGCATCATCGATCTTGATCGCCTCTGATAATGACCGCGAAGGCGAGGCCATTGGTTGGCACATCTCTCAGGCGCTGAAGATCGAAAACCCGAAACGCGTAGTGTTCAACGCGATTACAAAGGCTGACGTTCAGGCTGGTATTTCGAATCCGCGAGATTTGAATATGCCGAAGGTCGATGCCCAAGAAGCTCGACGAATTTTGGATCGGTTGGTAGGATATCGAATTTCGCCACTGCTCTGGAAGAAGGTCGCCAAGAACCTCAGCGCAGGTATAGTGCAGAGCGTTGCGGTTCGACTGGTTGTCGACCGGGAACGTGAGATTCTGGCGTTTGTTCCGGTGGAGTACTGGAGTTTGACCGCCAATTTAACGCCAGTGAGCCCACAACCGAATTTTCCGTTCGACGCCAAGCTGGTCGCTCGGGACGGCAAAAAATACGACCTGACCAACGAAACGGACACCAACACGGTTCTAACTGACCTTGAGAATGCCAATTACCAGGTAGCCTCGGTCAAGGCGAGCGAGAAGAGACGAAATCCATCCGCTCCGTTTATCACGAGTACGTTGCAGCAGGAAGCGTCGCGCAAATTGGGTTACGGCTCCAAGCGAACGATGAGCATTGCGCAGGGACTTTACGAAGGAGTTGAGCTTGGCTCCCAAGGCGCGGTGGGTCTGATCACCTACATGCGAACCGACTCCGTTCGAATTGCCGATGAGGCGCAAATTGAAGCGAAAGAGTTTATTACCAAACAGTACGGCGCCGAATTTGCTCCTGCCAGTGCAAAACAATTTAAGACAAAGGGCGCGGCACAAGATGCCCATGAAGCTGTTCGGCCGACATCGGTATTCCGAACGCCAGACAGCATCAAAGATTATCTGAAACCTGAGCAACTCAAGCTTTACCGCCTGATCTGGATGCGTTTTGTGGCAAGTCAGATGACTCCGGCCGTTTTTGACGTTACGACTGCGGAGATCAATGCATCGCGGTACACCTTCCGTGCGACCGGTTCTGTGATCAAGTTTGCTGGTTTTACCGTGGTCTACACCGAAGGCAAGGACACCGAAGAGACATCGGATGAAGAGAAAGATCCGCTTCCAGCTTTGTCTGCAGATCAACCTCTTGATCTTATTGAATTGTTGCCGAAGCAGCACTTTACCGAACCGCCACCAAGATTCTCAGAAGCCACATTGGTGAAAGCGCTCGTGGAACATAACATTGGTCGGCCGAGTACGTTTGCGTCCATTGTCTCAACGATTGTGGATCGCGAATATGTAGAACTGCTTGAAAAACGATTCCATCCAACGGAACTTGGAATAACGGTCAATGACCTGCTGGTAAAGCATTTTCCGGACATTTTGAACATTGCGTTTACGGCAGACATGGAGTCGAAGCTCGACGAAGTGGAGAATGGCACGGCGGACAAAGTACAGCTCCTACGGGACTTTTATGGTCCGTTCGACGCCAGTGTTGCGTTGGCCCATGAGCAGATGGAGCGCGTCAAGCCGGTTCAAGTTGAAACGGAATTCACGTGTCCGAACTGTGGGAAGATGATGATGCTGCGCAAGAGTCGATTCGGCGAGTTCCTGGGTTGCTCGGGTTACCCGAAGTGCAAGACGGTGCTGAATGTGGATGGCACGCCTCGCGAAGCCGAAGCCAAGGCCGAGCCGATTGTCAGCGATCAGGTTTGTCCGAAGTGCGGCAAGCCGTTATATGAGCGCGAAGGTCGATTTGGCAAGTTCCTGGGTTGCTCAGGCTATCCGAAGTGTAAGACTATTGTGAACTTGCCCGGGCAAGAGGGTGATAAGCCTGCTGGCGTCTCAGTCAACACGGGAATCAAATGCCCGAAGGATGATGGCGAAATCATCGCAAAGAAGACCCGATTTGGTGCGCTGTACCTCTGCAGCAATAACCCGACTTGCGACTTCAAGAGTTGGGGACGACCTGTTGGTCGACCCTGCCCGACATGCACCTGGCCGCTCGCGGAAAGCACTTACAAAGGCAAACCGACCGGCAAGCTCAAGTGCTGCAATCCCGATTGCAGCTATGAAGAGAAGGCCGAACCATCCGCACTCGCGGATGCCGGGGATGGTTAAGTCGTAGCCCGTTAAACCAAATTAGACCACCGTTCATGA
>JBDUAM010000439.1:0-1513 GCA_040004655.1 Chthonomonadales bacterium
TTCGACCTACGCCACCCACTGGGTTCGACAGGCAATCGGGCGAGCCATCGACAAGTCGGGACCTCGTGGAGGAATTCATCGACTGGGCCATCGTTAATTTCGATGCTGATCTGAGCAGAGTTTTTGTCGGCGGGTTCAGTCAGGGCGGGAAGATGACTTACTCGTTGATATCCACGATTCCGCAGAAGCTTGCGGGCGCGGTGATCATGAGTGGGGGATCGATGCCGTTTGAGGAGTTCGTTGGCGCGCCTTCGGGCAAGGCCAAGGGGCTGCCTGTATTGGAAGTTCATGGTACACGAGACAATGTGTTGCCCATTACTACAGGTCGAGAACTCAGGGCACGACTTGAGGAGATGAAGGTCGATCTCAACTACGAAGAGTTCGACATGGCGCACGAAGTGAATATGCAGAGCCTGGGCAAAGTTCGAAACTGGTTGACCGCTCAGCTCGACGCAAAAGCAGCCGCTTAACCTCGAACAATAACGACGAGGTCCGCAACATTGGTGCCTGTTGGACCGGTAATCAGTAATTCCCCAAGTTTCTCTAATGCGGGATACGCATTGTTATTGGTCAACGCCTCATGCAGGGAGATGCCTAAGTCTTCCGCTCGTTCGGCTGTAGATCCGTCTACAACGGCGCCAGCGGCATCTGTTGGTCCATCGGTCCCATCGGTGCCCCCGGCCAGCAGAGTGATCCCTGTGACCCCACGTAAAGCCAGCGCGGCTGCTGTTGCCAACTCCTGACTTCTCCCACCCACGCCAGACTCCGTAACCGTAACAGTCGTTTCGCCACCCGCGATGATAACATCCATTCCAGGCGAACCATTTGTCGACATCGAAGCTGCCAACTCCCCGAGCCACTTGCCAGCGTCTCTCGCTTCACCATCCAGCGTTCGGATGACTACCCATGGCTTCAGCCCGAGCTTTTGCGCTTCTACTGCGGCAGCGTCGATTGCACGGTTCAAGTCGCCGATTATAATTTGGTGAACTCGATCATCAGAGTTAGTATCAGCCGGTTTGGCTCTGGTAACTTTGTGTACTGCATCTCTCACACTGGCTGGAACTTGATCCCAGATTCCACGGTCACGCAGTATTTGTTCCGCGAGTTCTCCGTTGGGCGAAGTATCGCTAAAGGGACCTGAGCCAATCACGTTCAAGTCATTACCGAGCACATCCGAGAGGATCAGGCATATCACCGTCGCCTGGGTCGCGCGTCGGAGCCCGCCCGCTTTTACTCTGGAGAGGCAGCTACGAACAGGATTGATCTCGCTGATCGACGCTCCGCTGTTTAATAGCAATCGGTTTGTGTTTTGCAGGTCTTCGAGACTGATGTCGTCGACGGTTGACTCCATCAGCGCAGAAGCGCCACCGGACAGCAAGAATATCACAAGATCATCGTCTGTGCAATTTGACAACAATTCCAGAATTCGTGCTCCGGCAATTTGTGAAGTTTCGTCTGGAACCGGGTGGGAAGCCTCAATGATCTCGATCTTCTTGCACGGAACGCTGTGACC
>JBDUAM010000228.1:0-1511 GCA_040004655.1 Chthonomonadales bacterium
CGGGCACGAACTGGTGACCAAACAGTGGGCTCCAGGCTCGTCAGGGCAAAGAATTTGCGGGTGCAATCGACGAACTGCGGTTGTATAAACACAGTTAGGCGGCTCACGTTTATTTTATGTTTGTATATCGTCCACCAAAAGGTAGTTGCTGGGGTCATTCGATTGGAAAAGACCCAACCAAGGCAAAGGCGAAGCTCGACATATTCATTGACGCATATCTTGAGCGCGTGGATTCGGTTAGCCCGACGACTTTGGTTGTAGCTTGGAAGGAGGCAGTTCTTCCAAAGGTCGAGTGGGCCGACGCATTCCTTGGCCCGGACATGCAGAAGGCGCGGCAGTTTTTGTTTGGCGTGATGAGCGATCGTGTGATGTTCGCTATGGGCATTGTGTTTCCACTTTCGACAACCGAACCGACTTCATTTGAGTTTCTCAGACGATTCAGCACGGACGCCCCATTCAAGATGAGCGCCAAGAATTTTATGGTTGGCATCACTGCCAAGAACGGCAAGTTTGCATGGCGGAAGCCCGATGCAGAGATGACAGCCAAGCTCGAGGAGTTTATAGTTTGAGGTATGGACCAAGAGCGCCCTAACACGGCTCGCGCTGGAGCCAACCGCCGATGGCGCACTCAGTTCCGCTTCGCGGGCAACGTCGCGAGTTGGCGGTGGCTCAGCTTTTGGTCTATGGGGCAGGGGATTTTGACATGAGCAATGTGACTCCCAACACTAAGGACCGTTTACGTTCCCCGACTTCTCCGCAGCGATGGATTTAGAGCAACTATTGCTGCCCACCAGTCAAATTTAAACCCATCCCGTCCAGCCGGAGGTGGGCGAGTCCCCCGGGGTGAAGCCCCAATGACCCGATCACGCTTCCTCGCGTAGACTATTCGCGGACGATGGTGAATACATTGCCATCCGAAAAGAAAAACCGACTATGCATCTCTTATTTTCACCGGTCCTGGCCAACATCGTTTGGATTGGCGGCGGTTCGGCGGGTCTTCTTATCTTAATCGTTGTTCTGGTGCTCGTGTTCCGCTGACCGTTGAACAACGAACGATGCGCTCGCAGCGCGAAAAACTTTTGCCGTCACGCAGGCGGCGAATCACAAAGAAACACAACCAATACTATGACGACACTCGAAATTAAAGGCGACTGGAACATCACCAAAGGCAAGTTGAAACAGAAGTGGGCCTCGCTCACGGATGACGATCTCACGTACGCTGAAGGCAAACAGGAGGAATTGTTTGGCCGGATTCAGAAGCGCACGGGCGAAACTCGCGAAGCGATTGAAAAGGCGATCAAGGAATCCAATTCCTCCTGCGGTTGCAGTTGATCAGGCAATTCGCCGGCCCTTCGATCTTCGATCGGGGAGGCCGGTGAAGGCCGGAATAGTCTCTGCTGTTTATGACCAAAGAAAAAGATTCAGGTTTGAATATTACCCGCGAGGAGATGGTTCAATTGTTGAACGAAGATCTGGCGGGTGAATATCAGGCAATCATTGCCTACACGGTT
>JBDUAM010000203.1:0-5009 GCA_040004655.1 Chthonomonadales bacterium
CGATGATCCAGAACCTCAACCCCCCGTCAGCTTTGTCGAAAAGGAGCCCGGTCTCTCCAGGCAAGTAAACGCTATGTCTTCGCCTAAAGCGACTCGTATGACTATGTCAGGCGAAGAAGTTGAGATTGACGATTCTGATTCCGAACAACCATCCGGTGTACTTCACCCCTCGATGTACAAGGACCAATCTTCAAAGGCTCAGTTGTCCAATCTGGACAAGGCCGTGGGATCAACAGGCATCGAGACCTTAAACCCGTCCAGAATCACCGCACAAATTGGTGAAACGAAAATTCTTGCTACGCCCAAAGAAGAGGTGATGATCCTCTCCTATTGCAAACAGTGTGGACACCAGAATCCGGAAGGTTTAAAAGAGTGCGAGAAGTGCGGCGTCACACTTGATATTGTTGCAATTAACAGTGTGAAAGATATTGAACAGCTTCCGCGAGCATGGGGCTTTGACGTTATGGGCATAATATGGATTATCCTGGGATTCGCAGCTGTTTATGCCGGTCAATTCCTGATTAAATATGATCCAGCTCATCCCGGAAACACCGCTGCTGACTACCTTTGGACAGGATTCGTAGTCTGTGGGCCAGGAATCTTTATCTTTATGCGGCATTACTTTTGCAAGTTATTGTTCTGGGTCCTAACACTGGCAAGTGCAATGGTCTGGTCCGTAATTGGGTTCATCTGGATAATTGGCAAATTGGCTGTCTCAGATAACATGCAGGTAACCCTCATCTGGTTGGCGATTTTTAGCGGTCTCTCTCTTTTCAGCTGGTACACCGTACGATCAAATGACGCTTTCGACGCGGGAATTTAATGACATTTGATCGACCCATTCGGGTTGCTGTTCTGGTAAGTGGCCATGGGCGAGGTAGCAACCTTCAGGCTTTGATAGACGGCTGTTATGACGGAAGAATCAATGGCACGATAGAAATGGTCGTAGGCACCCGCTCCGACGCACCGGCGCTTGACCGAGCAAAATCTGCATTAATTGTAACAAAAGTTGTTTCTCCAAAGCAATTTGAGGGCGATAATATTGCCTATGGGGTTGCCCTACTTGACCTGCTCAACGGATCTCAAATTGACCTCATCTGTCTCGCTGGGTATATGCGAGTTCTTCCCGGCAACGTAGTACGAAATTTTGCTGGTCGAGTGCTCAACATTCACCCAAGTCTGCTACCCAAATATGGTGGCAAAGGCATGTTCGGCGAATATGTCCACACGGCCGTTTTGGCGGCTGGAGATATAGAATCCGGGTGTACAGTCCATTTCGTCGAGGACGGCTATGACACGGGACCAATTGCTCTTCAATCAACCGTTCCCGTTATGCCGAACGACACTCCGGAATCGCTCGCAGCTCGAGTACTTGTGGCTGAACATGATGCATATGTTGAAGCCGTTAGATTATTTGCTCTAAACAGGTTGCCTTACAATCCGTCTATTCAGGTAGACTCCCCCACAATACCGTAACTCAAGCTGACCTTCGAATACCCCAAAGGAGAACAATAGAAATTGTTTGCCCTGATTCCCCTGCTATGCGCCGTGCCAACGCTAGACTCACCAAAATATCCGCTCAAAGGAGACGTGAAGGTGGAAAAGGTCACCTACCTTAACCTGCCCAACTGCTATAAACTCTCGAATGGAACCGTTGAGGTAATCGTTACGACAGATATGGGTCCGAGGGTTATTCGATATGGATTTGTGGGCGAAGAGAACGTTTTTGCGGAACTCCCCGACACCGTTGTAAAGACAGATCTCGGCGAGTGGAAGCCTTTAGGCGGACATCGACTCTGGTCAGCTCCTGAAGCCTGGCCGAGAAGCTATGCGCCCGATACCGGTCCGCTGGAGTATAAGCAAAACGGAGCCAACTCCGTCACCCTCACACTGCCTGCCGAGGCAAAAGTCGGTATTCAAAAAGAAATGACGATCTCACTCGATTCCGAAGGCACCGGAGTGACAGTTCACCATCGAATCGTAAACAGAAATCTGTTTGATGTCGAGCTAGCCACCTGGGGATTGACCATCATGAGCGGCGGCGGTGTTACCATTATTCCGCAGGAGCCTTATATCTCCCATGATGACGTCAACAACGGATTGCTTCCCGCCCGCGCACTCATCATGTGGCCGTATACCGACCTGACGGACCCGCGATACACTATCGGTAAGAGCTACATCCAATTGAAAACGGACGAGAAAATAGCCGCCGCGCAGAAGATTGGCCTAATGAACAAACAGGGCTGGGCAGCGTATGCTCGAAACAAGACCATGTTCATCAAGCGGTTCGGTTGGATCAACGGAATGCCTTACCCCGACTACGGCGCCAACAATGAAACATACACGGCGGGAACGTTCATGGAACTCGAGACCGCAGGTCCCCTGCGCAGATTACATTGGGGCGAATCGACCGATCACACGGAACGATGGAGATTATTCAAAAACATCGATATCGGAGCAACCGAAGCAACACTGGATGCTGCAATGGCTCCACTACTCGCGCTGTTCCCTAAATAGTCAAAAGCAAACTAACTAAACAACAAGTGGTGAATGGGCATACGTGTTAAGCGTGTGCCCATCGTCTTCTCCGGCCATTAATCGACGTGTCCCCGCTGCTGCGATCATCGCTGCGTTGTCGCCACACAGCTCAATTGGCGGAATTGCGAGACGGAATCCGCGCTTGTTGCAAGCTTCGGTCATCGCGGATTTTAATCCAATGTTGGCGGCAACCCCGCCTACTACGGCAATCGACTGCAGTCCAACCATTTCGGTCGCCTTCATGGTCTTCTTAACAAGAACATCGACTATTGCCGCCTGAAGCGATGCTGCAATGTTCTCCAACCCGTCCCTCATGCCGTGTTCCGCGATGTGATATCGCAAAGCGGTTTTCAATCCACTAAAACTAAATCCCGGTTCACCAGATAACATAGCGCGAGGGAAATGAATTGCTTTCGGATTTCCGAGGGCGGCGAGCCGATCGACTTCTGGCCCGCCCGGATATGGCAAACCCATTAGTCGCGCGCACTTATCATAACATTCCCCTGCCGCATCATCTCGTGTCCGACCAAGAGAGCTATACATACCCGGCGCTTGAAAATGAACCAATTCTGTATGACCTCCCGAAACAATCAGAGAAACCATCGGAGGCTCAAGCTCTTTGTCGGCAAGCAACGCCGAATAGAGGTGCCCCTCCAGATGGTTAACGCCAACAATCGGCCTCTTGTGAACGTAGGCGAGTGTCTTGGCGGCGGTTACGCCCACAAGCAATGCTCCAACCAGCCCTGGGCGATTGGTAACAGCAATTCCGTCAATCGAAGCCCAGTCGACGCCGGCAATCTCCAGCGCTTCGAGAATAACGGGAATGGTAGTGAGCATATGTTCACGGGATGCAACTTCTGGAACAACCCCACCCCATTTTGCATGAAGCTGCGCCTGACTTGCTATTACGTTCGAGAGAATTTCTCTACCGTCTCTCACGATGGATGCAGACGTTTCGTCGCAGCTTGTTTCAATACCAAGAACAATCATTCGAATTGGGAATCCATTATCAATCGACGGTCATAAAGACCTAAAGCAAATTTGGGATCACGCAAACCGTCGGCCCACATAACAATCGCATTTTCCTGATTGTCAGCGTAATAGTTGCGGCGGATTGCAGCCTGCGTGAACCCATACTTCTCATAAAGGTTTTGTGCGGCAACGTTGGATTCCCGAACCTCCAAAGTCGCATGACTTGCACCAATATTTACCGCTGCGCAGAGAAGATCGTTTAACAATCGCTCGCCTATCTTTTGCTGGCGATGAACTGGTTCCACGGCAAGGGTAGTAATGTGTGCTTCATCCATCACGACCCACATTCCCCCAAAACCGGCGACCTTCAAATCCCGTCGGGCCACGAGATAAACGGCAGACCTGTTGTTTAATTCCGTGTAGTAAGCTGTCTCTTGCCAGGGACAAGGGTAGCACTGTTTTTCAATCGCCATGACGGCGGGAATATCAGATTTACGCATCGGCTCAACAATTATTATCGGCTCCACAACGTTCAATGGATCGATCAACCTTTCCATCCGCTCTAAAGTCTGCGACACGAATACAATACCCTCCAGCGGGTCGATTGGTATTGACATTCTTTCTATTCGCGAGCCGGCTTAATAGAACCATCACATAGATCCGAGCCCAAACTTTCACCGGGCAACCTGGTCGTATGCTACAATCTATGCCGCAGAACTAAAGATTACAAACACGAATTAGGAGCCACATTTTCTCATGTCCACCATTACCGAAGTTATAGCCCGCGAAATCCTCGACTCGCGAGGCAATCCCACTGTCGAAGTCGATGTCTACCTGGAAGACGGTTCCATGGGCCGAGCCGCCGTACCTTCCGGAGCATCCACAGGCGCGCACGAAGCCGCCGAACTTCGCGATGAAGATGCGGACAGATATGGCGGAAAAGGTGTACTTGGCGCAGTCGACAACGTAAATGACCGCATCGGACCAGAGATCATCGACATGCTGGCCACCGATCAGATCGGCATCGACCGATTGATGATCGAGATGGACGGCACAGAAAACAAGTCGAACCTTGGAGCCAATGCCATTCTTGGCGTCAGCCTCGCCATCGCCCGGGCCAGCGCCGAATCTCTTGGTATTCCACTCTACCGATACATTGGCGGTGTCTCCGCAGCCACTCTCCCTGTGCCGATGATGAACATCCTGAACGGCGGAAAGCACGCCGACTCCAGCGTCGACATGCAGGAATTCATGTGTATGCCTGTAGGGGCAGAATCCTTTTCAGAAGCTCTCCGAATGGGTTCCGAAGTTTTCCACTCTCTGAAGAAGGTCCTCAAAGGTCGTGGCCTGAACACGGGCTATGGCGACGAAGGTGGATTTGCCCCAAACCTCCCATCTAACGAAGAAGCCATCAAAATTATCATCGAGGCTATTGAGCAGGCTGGCTACAAACCCGGCGAAGAGATTTACATCGCGTTGGACCCAGCTTGCACCGAACT